>JASHYS010000140.1 GCA_030042915.1 Acidobacteriaceae bacterium | reverse complement strand
TCGGCGCCGGGGGTGATGCTCATCAACGAGGCGCTGGCGAAGCAGTATTTCCCCAATCAGAATCCCGTGGGCCAGCAGATCTATGTGGGCAAAGGGATGGGACCGCCGTTTGAAGAGCCGGCGCGGCTGATTGTGGGGGTGGTCGGCAACACGCACGACGGCGGATTGAACCGCGACCCGGGTCCGCTCATGATCGTGCCGGACGCGCAGGTGCTCGATGCCATGACGAAGTTGAATGCGAATATCGTGCCGTTGCGCTGGGTGGTGCGAACCAAAGGCGACCCGCAAGCACTGATGCCGCAGATCGAGGAGCAACTGCGGCAGGCGAGCGGCGGATTCCCGGTGGCTCACGTGCGCACCATGGATGAAATGGTGGCGCGATCGACGGCGCGGGAGAGCTTCAACATGATTCTGCTGACAACCTTCGGCGCGGTGGCGCTGTTGCTGGCGGCGATCGGAGTTTACGGCCTGATGGCGTATTCAGTGGAGCAGCGTACGCAGGAGATGGGAATTCGCATGGCGCTGGGCGCGGATCGCCCGGCGATCCGCAGGATGGTGGTGTGGCATGGCATGAGGCTGGCGCTGATTGGAATCGTCGTTGGCATTGGCGCGGCCTTCGGCCTCACGCGATTTCTTTCGAGCCTGCTGTTCGGCGTGAAGAGCTGGGACCCGGCGGTGTTCATCGCGGCGCCATTGACTCTGACGATCGTGGCGCTTTTTGCAGTTTGGCTGCCGGCGATACGCGCGTCGAAGCTGAACCCGATGGAGGCGCTGCGGGTGGAATAGGCGCCGAAGCCGCGGGTGTTGGTCACGCTTGAATTCGGGCGACGCGCGCGCTGATGCGCGTAAAGACCTCCCACGGAATCGTGCCTGCTGCGTCTGCGAGGTCGAATGCGGAGATTGCCTCATTGCCCTGCGTACCCAGCAGCACGACCTCGTCACCCGCCTGCACGCCGGCAATATCCGTCACATCGAGGACTGTCTGATCCATGCTGACGCGCCCAACGATCGGCGCCCGCTCGCCGCGCACCAGCAGGCTGAAACGGTTGCCCAGGGCGCGGTCGAGCCCGTCGCCGTAGCCGGCCGCAACCAGCGCCAGCCGCATCGGCTCGGCAGCCACAAAAGTTCCGTTGTAGCCCACCGTAGCTCCGGCAGCAACCGAATGCACGCCGACGATCCTGGCCTTCCATGTGAGCACGGGTTTGAGCGCGGCGCGCGCGGTAGCCATTGATGCAGGCTCCTCGCCCGATGCGAAGGCCGGATCGAATCGCGGCACAAGGCCGTAGAGTGCGAGGCCGGGGCGCAGCAGAGCTTTCATGCCATGGCGCGCCGCCAGTTCTGCAATCGCACGCGCCTGTCCCGCAAGCAGCGCAGCAGAGTTGCCCACGTTCAGCCACTCCGCAAATAGCCCCGCCGCCGAAATGCGGCCCAATGCGTCGTCAAGCTGCGCCAGTTGCTCCTGCGTCACGCGGCCATCGGCCTCGTCGGCGGCGAAGAGGTGCGTCATTACGCCCTCCAATCGCAGCGGCGACCCCGGACCAAAGTGCGTGAAGGCCGCGCCTAGGTCGCTGGGAGACACACCCTGGCGGCTCATCCCAGTATCGATTTCAAGATGCACGGGCAACGAACCTGCGCGAGCTTGCGCCGCGCGGGCGGCGCCTGCCAGCTCATCCAGTTGCCACGGTTCCCATGCTACGGGCGTCAGCCGGTAGTCGATGGCCGCACCGGCCTGGCCGGGGAAAACTCCGCCAATCACCAGCACATGCGCGTCGGGGCACAACGTGCGCGCCACGATTCCTTCCTCCACGCTGGTGACGCCCAGCCAGCGCGCGCCGGCGCGCACAACCGCGGGTGCGCAAAGCGCCAACGAGTGGCCGTAGGCATTCGCTTTGACGATGGCCAGCAGCTCCGCGTGGGGCGCGGCCAGTCCCGTCAAAAAGCGGTAGTTCTCTTCGAGATCGCGGGTGTGGATCTGAACCCAGCAGGGGCGCGTTGGCATGGGGGTTGGCAAAGACCAGTTTACGGCAGCCGTTCAGTCGCTATGCGATTCGTGTGGTCCCATTTCTTCTTTGCTTTGCGTTCGTCGCGCGATCAGCGCAAAAGCAACCACGGTTTCGCCGTTCGCCCCAACCTGGTCGACCAGCTCCGCTTCGAGATCATGCGGGACGGGCATTTCGCATGCGGCTACCTGCTGGGGCGTAGCGCCAATAAAGCACAGTTCGCAGTGGCCCAGACCTTCCGCGCCATCTTTGCCGGCCGCGCGCACCGGCGGACCGAAGACGCGGCAGGTCATGGGCCGCCACGCATATACGTCGCAGCAGCCGGTTTTAGGATCAAGGGCAGGGCACGGCGCGTCATCGGCGAAGTCCTCGAATTTTGCCTGGTCGGCAGGCGTGGCGCCAAGAATGCCCGTCGCTCGATCGCCAGGAAATTCCGGCCCATGTTCGGTGAGCCAGGCGCGTGCGCGGCGCTCGAGCTCGGCGGCGAGGGAAGCATTCTCTGAGCGTAGCTCCTCCATCCCGGCACGCAGCCGGGCGGCGTCGAGCGCGTCGATGGCGAAGGCTCCGTGGCAACACTGTGTGCAGCCGATGCGGCACGCGAGAAATTTGCCGGCGCGGCGCGAGGCATCGGCGAGTGCGGCATCGACAATCTGGACGAGCTCGGCATCGCGCGCAGGGAGCGGCATGAGGGCAAGCATACAGCAAGCGCATCGACGTCACGTGCTCAGCAGATTTTGCCCCAGCGTTTAACTTGGCGCGGGGTTCGCAGGCCGGTTTCGGCTCGCGCGCCGCGTGGCGTATAGTCATTGCGGAGGAGGTCCCCGCTTGAAGCTATTTTCGTTCTTCGGTTCTCTCGCATTCGTGTCTTTGGCGGCATCTGCGTCGCAAGCGCAGCAAGCTCATCTGCTGGTCGCGCAAAAAGGCGACCGCAGCCTCGCCATTGTCGATCCCGCTCAAGGAAAAGTCGTCGCCGATGTCGCCGAGAACGGAATCACAGGTCACGAGGTCGCCGGCTCGCCGGACGGGCGACTGGCCTTTGTGCCGATCTATGGCAACTCCGGCGTAGGCAGGCCCGGAACCGACGGCCAGAACATCGTGGTCATCGATGTGGCCGCGCACAAGATCGTCGGCAACATCCAATTCGATCACGGGGTGCGTCCCCACTGCGCAGTTTTCGGCCCCACCGACGGCCTTCTCTACGTGACCACCGAACTCGACAAGACCGTCACGATCATCGATCCGAAAACGCTGAAAATCGTCGGCGCAATTCCCACCGGCGAGGCGGAAAGCCACATGCTCGCGCTCTCGCACGACGGCCTGCGCGGCTACACGGCCAACGTGGGACCGGGCACGGTGTCGGTGCTTGACATCAAGGCGCGCAAAACGCTGGCCGTCATTCCCGTTTCCGGCAACACGCAGCGTATCGCCATCTCCAACGACGACCGCTGGGTGTTTACCGCCGACCAGACAGCGCCGCGCATGGCGGTGATCGACACCACGACCAACTCGCTCAAGACCTGGGTGAAGCTCGATGGTCTGGGCTACGGCAGCGCGCCCACCACCGACGGCCGCTGGCTGCTAATGCCGATACCCGGCAAGGATGAGGTCGATGTGATTGATTTGCAGACCATGACCGTGGCAAGGGCGGTCGCCGTAGGCAAAAGCCCGCAGGAGGTTCTGGTGCGCCCTGACGGAAAATTCGCCTACGTTTCGTGCGCGGGCGGCAACCAGGTTGCTGAAATCGATCTGACAACGTGGACAGTGACGCGCATGATCGCTACCGGCAGCGGGACTGACGGCCTGGGCTGGGCGCGGTAAGACAGGGATTAGGGAACAGGGAACAGAAAGCAGGGACTGAGGGACGTAGGTGTTCTCGGAGGTTTCAGATGGCAGCGCAATGCACGCACCTGTCGACAATTAAGAAAGGTGTGAAACCGCGCACCAAGGGCTGTGAAGAGTGCTTGAAGACGGGCGACACCTGGGTGCATTTGCGCATGTGCCTGGATTGCGGTCACGTGGGCTGCTGCGACTCGTCGAAGGGCCGCCATGCCCGCGCCCACTTCA
>JASHYS010000139.1 GCA_030042915.1 Acidobacteriaceae bacterium | reverse complement strand
CCGGAGTTTGTGGCCGGCGAAGTGAAGGAGCTGGGAGCCAATCTGGGCCTCACCTTCGACGGCGATGCCGATCGCTGCATGCTGGCCGGCGCCGGGGGCAACGTGATCAACGGCGACGCCATCCTGCTGATGGCCGCGCGCGATCTGAAGGCTCGCGGCATGCTCACCGGCGACCTGGTCGTGGCCACCACCATGTCGAACATGGGCCTTGAAGCAGCGCTCAAGCGCAGCGGCATCCGCATGGCGCGCGCGCCGGTGGGCGACCGCTACGTGCTGGAAGAAATGCAAAAAGACAATGCGGCTCTGGGGGGTGAGCAGTCAGGTCACATTCTCTTCCCTCACCTGGCAACCACGGGCGACGGCCTGCTGACGGCGCTGGTCGTGCTCGACCTGGTGGCGCGCACCGGCCAATCCATTGAAGAGCTTTCCGCCGACCTGAAAGTTTTCCCGCAGGTCATTGTCAATGTGAAAGTCCGCGAGAAGAAGCCGCTGGATTCGATTCCTGCCGTCACTGCCGCCATCCGCGCCGCTGAAAAAGAACTCCAGGACACGGGCCGCGTGGTGGTCCGCTATTCGGGCACCGAGATGCTGGCCCGCGTGATGATTGAAGCCGAAAGTGACGAGGCGATGCGGCGCCACGCCGAGGCCATCGCCGCGGCCATTCGCAAAGAGCTGGGCGCGTGATTGGCGAAGCGCCAGCTGATCGCCTCTGGCTTCCGGTTTTTACGCTGCTAACTGTTGCCTGCCCCCGCATTTTCACGCCACGCGCGGGATGTCGATTCGGTCGGCGTTTTTTCGCGTCTGCGCAATATCGTAGGCGCTCTGCATGCGCATCAGCGTTTCCATCCTCACGCCAAAAGCCTTTTCCAGACGCAGCGCCATCTCGCCGGGCCGAACTCCGGCACCTTCTCTACTTCCCTCCATGTGATTTGGATCACAGCCTCGGCCCTGCGCCTCTCCTAGTCTTGCCTCAGAGGCTTTCCCCGGAGATGGCCACGCAAACGGCAACCATCGACAGCCCGCACACGGAAAAGAAGAAGCTCGTCCGGCGCGCCCAGCTCGATAACTCGCAGCGCATTCGCCACATGGTGCAGCTCGCGTTCGTTGCGCTCAATGCCTGGCTGGGCATCCAGTTTTATCTCTGGGCGCGATTCTTCGAGCGCGGAGGCGTGGGGCTCGAGGTTCCGCGGCCGGCAGGCGCGGAGGGCTGGCTGCCGATTGCAGGATTCATGAACTTCAAGTTCTTTCTGCTAACTGGCCGCGCTCCAGCCATTCATCCTGCCGCCATGTTCCTCTTTATGGCATTCGTCGCCATGAGCCTGGTGGCCAAAAAGGCGTTTTGCTCCTGGCTTTGCCCCGTGGGAACTCTGTCCGAAGCGCTGGCACGGCTGGGCAAGCGCATCTTTCGCCGCAATTTCCATCTGCCGCGCTGGCTCGATATTCCGCTGCGCGGCTTGAAGTACATTTTGCTGGGCTTCTTCGTGTTTGTGGTCGCTTCAATGTCGGCTGCAGCCATTCAAGAGTTCATGGGCACGCAGTATGGGCTCATCGCGGACGTCAAGATGCTGAATTTTTTCCGCGAAATGAGCGCGACGGCGGCCATCGTGCTTGGCGCCCTGGTTCTGCTGTCGATCGTGGTTGAGAATTTCTGGTGCCGCTACCTGTGCCCCTACGGCGCGCTCATGGGCTTGGTCTCGCTGGCGAGCCCGCTCAAGATTCGCCGCAACGCCGGCGCCTGCATCGACTGCGCCAAGTGCGCGCATGCCTGTCCGGCAGCGCTGCCGGTCGACCGCCTGGTGCAAATCCGCTCGGTCGAGTGCGCCGCCTGCATGTCGTGCATCGCCGTGTGCCCGGCCGAGGGCGCGCTGAAGTTCTCCGTCAGGCCAAGCGGCAAACCTCTCGCTGCCCTGCCTCGATTCCGCCGCCCGGTTACGCCACTGGCGATGGTGGGCATTCTGGCGGTTCTCTTCTTCGGCGTCGTTCTCGTGGCGCGCGCTACCGGCCACTGGCAAACCAACTTGCCCCGCGAAGTCTACCAGCAACTGGTGCCGAACGCCGATCAGGCCGCGCATCCAGGATTTTAAGAGCAGATCCGTACTAGCTTCTAGCTCTCAGCTACCAACTACTGGCTATTGGCTACTGGCTGTTCCCTGTATTCTCGCTTCATGCCCCGCTTCGCTGCCGGCCAAACTTTACTCATCGATGCCGACGACACGCTATGGGAAAACAACATCTACTTTGAGCGCGCCATCGCGGCGTTCATCAGTTTTCTCGATCACCAGGAGTACACACCGGCCCAGGTGCGCCAAACGCTGAACGCCGTGGAGCGCGAAACCATCCTGTCGCACGGCTACGGCCTATCCAGTTTCACGCGTTCCCTGGTGGATTGCTTCGAGCGGCTGAGCCCCGCGCCCGTGAGCGAAGACAAGCGCGAGCGCATTCGCGGATTTGCCCGCACCATTGCCGAGCAGGAGATCGAGCTGCTGCCGGGCGTGTCCGAAACGCTCGCCGACCTTGCCAGCCGCCACCATCTTGTCCTGATGACCAAAGGCAACCACGCCGAGCAGGCCGACAAGCTGGCGCGCTCAGGGCTCTCTGAGCTTTTTTCTTCGGTGGAGATTGTCGCCGAGAAGGACCCGGACGCCTACCGCGGCGTCATTCTTCGCCGCAACATTGCCCCGCGCACTGCATGGATGATCGGCAACAGCCCCAAGAGCGACATCAACCCGGCGCTGGCCGCAGGCCTGCACGCCGTTTTCCTCTTCCACAAAGACACCTGGGTGCTGGAGCACGCCGCGCTCGACGCGGCGCCTGAGGGTCAAAACCTGATTGAACTTGATTCGTTTGCCAAGCTGGCCGCGCTTTTCTAGAGCGGCCGGCAGGTGTTCGCGCTTACTCCGGCAGGGTAGCGGTGCTGGCCGGAGTTTCGTTGGCTGCAGCGGCGCTGGCCGCAGCGGCTACGCTCTTGTGGTGGCGAACGTCGGCGCCCTGCACCCAGAAGATGACGTCTTCGGCGATGTTGGTGGCGTGATCGCCCACGCGCTCCAGGCTGCGGCAGATCATGAGCGCGTTCAGGGCCTGCGGCGCGATGTGCGGCTGCTCTTCCATCACCTTGGTGAGCGCCTTGAATGACGCACGGTTCATTTGGTCGACGGCGTCGTCCATGGTGAGCACGCCGCGCGCCAGCTCGGCGTCGGCCTCGATGAA
>JASHYS010000138.1 GCA_030042915.1 Acidobacteriaceae bacterium | reverse complement strand
CATCTCCATTCGCTCGGCCACCGCAAGATTGCCTTTATGCGCGGGCAACCGTTCAGTTCCGACTCCGATGCGCGCTGGGAAGGATTAGTGGCGGTGGCGCGAAAACTCCAGGTCGAGATCCAGCCCGAGCTGGTGGTCAGTCTGGATCGCGATCTGTTTTCGCCCGAACTCGGATACCCGGTGGTGCAGCAGCTGCTCGCCATCGGCAAGCCCTTCACAGCCCTGGTGGCATTCAACGATGTCTCGGCCATGGGCGCCATTCGCGCCCTGCAGGATGTGAATCTCCGCGTCCCTGCCGATGTGTCGGTCATCGGCTTCGATGACATCAAGGCGGCTTCGTTCACCATGCCTCGGCTTACCACAATTAACCAACCGCTGGAAGAGATCGGCCGCATCGCGACACAAAGCCTGCTCAACCGCATTCACGATACCGTCCCGCCGCAAGACCAGATCACCGTGGAGCCGGAACTTGTGATCCGCGAATCTACGGGGCCGGCCAAGTCCTAGCCAGTCCATTGTCAAACCGGCAGAGTCGGCGAAATCGTGGCTCAGTTGTTCGCGAAGTGTGCCGGGCCCCGAAGGACCCCGCAGCACGTCAATCAGGCGGTAGCTGGGTCATTCACTCCCATTCACTTCGAAGGGCACGGTCAATTGCGAGTGGTCTCCGCTGATGGTGGTGGCGGTGATGGTCAGCTTATAACGGCCGGCTGGCGCCACTACGCGTCCCTTGTCCGTGAACAGGTTGGTTGAGATGGTCAGGCTGTCGTCCTGCGAGAGCGTACTCGATAAATCAACCACCGAAGTGGCCAGCGCGCAGGCTGCTGTAGCCGGCTCAACTGAACATGCCAGATGAACCCTCCCTGAGTAATCTTGCGCATGCAAGGTAATGACACTCGCCACCGAAGATCCGGCGGCCACCTGCACAGGCTGCCACTGAATGGAAGGCGCGGGAACCGTAGGAATCTTGTATTCCCGCACGTAATCCACCAGGATTTCAGCCGGACTTGGTGTGGTTGCGTCAGGGCTGCCCGGCCATTCGCCGCCCACGGCCAGATTCAGCACCAGGAAGAAGGGATGATCGAACACCCACTCGCCGCCTTCCGGCAGGTCGCTCGCATCCTCCACGAAGAAGATGTTCGCCGGATCGTCAACGTAGAACTGCATCATGTCCGGCGACCAGATGATGCCGTAGGTATGGAAATCCCCGTCATCGACACGGCCGCCATTGGGCAGCTTATAGTCGTGCCACGGGCCATTGCCTCCGGAGTAGTGAGGGCCGTGGAGCGTGGAGCGAATCACGTTGGGTCCCAGCCCATTGGAGCGCTGTGTGAGAGAAACATTCTCCACGATTGTGACCGAGCCGGAGGCGGGCCATTCAGTCGTGAGGTAGTTCGACCCCAGCATCCAGAAGGCGGGCCACAGACCGGTACCCACAGGCAGCCTCATGCGCGCTTCGATGCGCCCGTACTGGAAATCCTTCAGTCCCCGGGTCGTGATGCGGGCCGACGTCCAGGTGCCGTCAGGGTTGCGCTCGGCGCGTAGAACAAGGTGGCCGTCACCGTCGAGAAAGGCATTGGGCCGGTGGGGATCGCAGCCCGCAGGATTGGCCCCGTGCGGCGAGCAGTAGGTTTCAACTTCCCGGTTCCCCCACCCCTGGTTCCCCACCTCGTCGTGGCTGCCGGTGTCGTAGGTCCACTTGGAAGGATCGGGAAGCCGCTGTGCGGCGCCGTCGAATTCGTCGCTCCACACGGGATCGCCCCATTTGAACGCTTGCGTTTGAGGCGACTCGGGCCGGCGGGTATGCGTGCCCCAGAAATACCCCGCAAAAAATACTCCAGCCACCACCACCAGGCCGGCGGCCAACTTCAGGATGGTGCCGCGACGGGCGTCCAACTGCTTCGACGATGTTCCAGCATCTTGTTGAGCCGGATCCTGAGCAGCCCCTGGCGCCGAATTGTCATTCTCAGCGGCGTCGAGAGCAGCGTCGTCGGCTACGCTCTGCGCATCGCCGGCGCCCGGACGCACAAACTCTGGAACGTAGTGTCCCAGCGGAAGCACAATCTGCAGCGGATGGTCGCGCCAATCGGTCTGGTAGAGTTCTCTCAGCTTTTTGCGCAGCGACCGCGCGGTCACGCGGACGATGGGATCGAAGTGAGAATCGAAGCTGGATTCCTTGCGGCCCAGCGCCTCTACCGCAATGGAATACTCGCGAATGTCGTCGGTCTGGCCTTCGAAGTACTTGTTGCAGATGAACGAGAGAAAGCGCACCAGGCTGGTGGAGCGGCTGATTTCAGGATGGCTCAGGACGCGCTCAAGCTCCTCACGTTCTTCGCGAAACTTGTCACTGGGGGCTGAGCTTGGTTGCGGCTCGACAGGCGCAGTCCACTCGGAGTTCTCAACACCTTCGAACGATGCGCCACGTTGCATTCTCGTCTACCGCACCATCCCGGCAAAACGCGACGATCACACGACCGGTTTGAGCCGGCAGTAAGGCCAAATCTGCGGCTGCCGGTTTTCGCCTTGGGGTTTTTACAAGGTGGAATCATAGCATTTTTGAAAGGCGCGAAGAAAGGCGGATCTAGCGGTGCTTCGCGCCGCAAGGGCCGCGCCCGCCGGCTCGCGAAGCGGAATCGGCAATCATTTCAGTAAGTTGCGGGAGTCTTGAACGCGCTGGTTCGTCAGGGCTTGACCTTCTCGGCGCGCTCGTCGCTCAGCCGATAAACGCGAAGGTAATCCACCAGCATGCTCACCGGAAATGGCGTGGTGGCGTCGGGATTGCCCGGCCAATATCCGCCCACAGCCACGTTAAGCACTATATAGAAAGGATGATCGAACACCCAGCGATGACCCGCGGGAACATCATCGGCCGTCCGCGTCTCATATAGGATGCCGTCGACATAAAAGCGGATAATGCGCGGCTCCCACTCGATGGCAAAAACGTGAAAACTGTCGCTGAAGCGCGCGTCGTTGGGCAGTGTGTAGACCCCGCTCAAAGGGCTGCCTCCCGAGTAGCCGGGCCCGTGAAGGCTGCCGTGTACCTTCGAGGGCTCGAAGCCCACGTTCTCCATGACATCGATCTCGCCGCAGTCGGGCCAGCCGATGCGGTCGTAGTCGTTGCCCAGCATCCAGAATGCAGGCCAGATTCCTTGGCCTTTGGGCAGCTTGATGCGCGCTTCGATGCGCCCGTACTTCAGCTCGAAGCGGCCGCGCGATTCGATGCGCGCCGAAGTGTACGGCTGCGACACGCCGTCGCGCCCCACATAAGCTTCCCGCCGCGCGGTAATCACCAGCTTGCCGTTCTGTTCGTGTACGTTTGCCGGGCGATCGGTGTAGTATTCGAGCTCTCTATTCCCATAGCCTGAGCCGTTGTTGACCACATCCCACTTGGCGGGGTCAGGACGGCTTCCATTTCCACCGTTGAATTCATCGCTCCAGACGAGAATGCCGCCCTTGCCCGCCGAATCGCCATTCTGCGCGTTCTTGCGGCCCGAACCGGCCGCGGCAATTGCCGGAATCAGGATCAGGAGTGCCGTTACGCTCAGGGCCCGGCTCTGCAATCGGGGTATCATTCCGTTCCTTTTGTTCCTCCGACTGCGAGCAGCTTTGCCGCTGCTCACTCGGAACCAATCGCTCAAAGAAAAATCGTGCTCTGCTCCGAGCCTTCCAAAAAACTGGGGCTCAATTCGTGCAACCATTCAATTCGTGTAAATGCGCACGTAATCCACCAGCATCTCCGCAGGAAATGGAGTGCTGCTGTTGGGCGATCCCGGCCAGTCGCCGCCCACGGCCAGGTTGATGATGATGAAGTTGGACTGGCCGGAGTCGAACGGCCACACGGCTCCGCCCAGACCGCTCAGGCTTGCAGGCGTGTAGGTGACGTAGGGCGCAGCAGGGTTGTCGACGTAATAGGAAACGCTGCCTTTGCTCCAGATCATTCCGTAGGCGTGCCACCCCGCAGCGGTCTGTCCGGATGGAAAGTCGTAAACCGTGCCCAGATTACCGCCGGTAAATCCGGTGCCGTGAATCGAGCCCTCGTTCCAATCGGGCGTGCCGGCTGCGTCAATGCGTTCCAGAACGTCCATCTCGCCGCACGCGGGCCAGTCGGCGGTAGCAATGTTATTGCCCAGCAGCCACGCCGCCGGCCAGAAACCCTGCGCCTCAGGCACCTCTGCACTGAATTCAATGCGTCCATACTGAAAGCTGAAGAGCCCCTCGCTCTTGATTCGCGCCGACGTAAACACACCTGCCGACGGTTGCTCGGCCATGATGTGCAGATAGCCATCCGTGCCCACGTACACGTTGGGTGCTGAAGTTGTGCATGGCGAGACCGAGGAATTCCAACCGCAGTAATCCTCAAGCTCCTCGTTACCCCAGCCGCCTGCTCCCGTGTCATAAGTCCATGTCGCCGGGTTGGGCTCGGCGTTACTTCCGGTTGTATTGTTGAACTCGTCGCTCCACACCAACGTGCCCGACGGAATAATCGCTGAAAATGCCTGGCTCGTCACTGAGCTGTTTGAGTCGCCCGATGCTGTGGCCATGGCATTGACGGTGAGGTTCGAAGCCACCAGGAAAGGCGCCTCGTAGATTGGCGACGAAGTGGTCGGCGTAGAGCCATCGACCGTGTAGTAGATGGTTGCGCCCGACGTTGCCGAGGCCAGATTCACGATGACCGCGCCATTCAGCGCAGCCGTTGTATTGATGGTTGGAGCGGAAGCTTGCGTGGTGGTCACGGTTGATGTTGACCCGCCGCCGCTGCCGCAGCCGCCCATGAAAAGAACCACGAGACCCAGAACGTAGCGGCCCCGGAACTCGAGCAATTCCCGCATACCGGCAATTCCCCTTCAAGAAGCGTCGATTCCACCGGGCGGCCGAAGCTCAGCCGCCCGGGAAATCTGCTCTCTCTAGAATGTAAACCGCGCGCCGAATTGACCCACGCGCCCGCCGACCCCGCCGTAGCTGATGATCTGGCCAAAGGTGCCATCAGCCATGTTAGTGTCGGGACCACCGAGTGCGTCGCGATTAAACACGTTGAAGAATTCGATGCGGAAAGTGAGGTCGTAGGGGTGTTCACCCGGGCCAAACATCACGTTCTTGTGCAAGCCCAGGTCTTCGGTCGCAAGGCCAGGATTGCGCACCTGCGATTGGAAGTTGCCGCCGTTGCCGAGCTCTGGTGCGGCTCCTCCATAGGCGCCGGGGTTCGGGTTCTGGAAGCAACTGGTGTTCAGGAAGGCCTTGAAGAGCTCACGCGTGCCCGTCGTCAGCTTGCAGCCAGACACCAGGTTGGCGTAGACCGAGTTGAATCCAAGGTAGTAGTTGGTTGAATGCACCGAGATCGGCGTGCCGGTGTTGTAGTGGAAGTCGCCGTCCAGGCTCCAGCCGCCAATAAAGGCATCGGCCAGCGCGCTGTCGTTCGACGCCAGCCATTTGCCGCGCCCGAAGGGAAGGTTGTAGATGATGTAGCCCTTCACGATGTGAGTCTCGTCGAAGTCTGAGATGTCCTTGGCTTCGTCCTTCAGGTCGTAGATATTCTGCAGCGAGCCGGTCCACCACTGCTCCTGGAAGTCGGAGTCGATGTCGCCATGCGTGCGCGACCAGTTGTAGCTGCCCATGAGCGAGAGCCCGTGCGCAGCGCGCCGCGTGATGGTGAACTGCAGGCTCCTGTAATCGGCGTTGCCCAGCGGCACACCCACTGAAAGCAGCGGCCCGTAGCCGGCTTCAGCCTGCGGGTAGGGTGTCAGGCCCTCCCAACCGGGACCGGCGCCGCCCCAGTAGCCGTTGTACGTCGAGGGAAACTTCCCCGTCGTAACGTAGTTCTGGTAATTGGCAAACGTCGGCTGGTTGGTCTGGAAGAATCCGCTCTGCAGGTGGTAGCTGTGGCTCTGGATCCAGTTCACGTCGAGCACGCTCACCTTTTCCAGCTGCCTTTGCACGCCTACGCTATACTCCTGCACATTGCCCGGCGTCAGCGAGCGCGGATCGACGCTGACCACGTCGGCCTGCGTATATTGCGGCGTCTTCACCTCGCTTGAAGTTGGATTGTATCCGCCGTCCCACTCAAAGCCGCCCTCCTGCGTGACGGGATGGAAGCCCTCGTCGCCGTCCTGCTGATAGGGAACGCCGCCCCAGGTGTTCATGTTCAGCGGTGTAAAGAACACGCCGAAATTTGCGCGGGCAACCGTCTTGTCGGTGATCTTGTAGGCAACTCCGACGTGCGGCGAGTAGTTGAAGTAGTCCTGGCGCGTTTCGAACGTCTGGCTGCCGTTGGTCAGGTATTGATACTCGCCCATCTCGCCGGTGACCGGGTTCAGAGCGTTCAGCACAAAGTTCGACCAGTGCCCGTACTTCTCATGGTAGGGATTGTTGAAATCCCAGCGCAGGCTCAAATTGAGCGTGAGACGCTGATTCACGCGGAAGTCGTCGCTTGCGTACCACGAGAACACCTTGCGCCGGCCGTACTCGTTATCGGGATTGTTGGTCTCGGCGTTGTAGACGTCGCCCAGCAGGAAGCTGGCGAAAGCATTGCCGATCTGGTCATAAGAGTTGATGTCGTACCACGCGGGAGCAGTATTCGTCGGGTCAAAGATCAGCGGATAGCCTCCCGTGAACGTATTGTTGTCGGTGGTGTAGTT
>JASHYS010000010.1 GCA_030042915.1 Acidobacteriaceae bacterium | reverse complement strand
TACGCTCGTTCCGCGCGCTCGCGCACCTTGGCGTGGATCGCACTCCAGCCCTTGCTCACGCCTTCGCGATGTTCCGGCTGGATGGGCCCGAAGGCACTATGGCAGAACTTGATCACCGTTTCATTGTCTTCCTGGCTCAGGCGATAGATCACGTTATTGGCGACGGGCTGCGACATGAACAGCGGCCCGCAAAACTCCAGCAGCGTGGGCCGCTTGATGGATTGCACCGTGGCCCAGAAGTGGCCGTTGTTGTTGCCCAGGTCGCGGAACCAGCGCCCGCCCGGCCACGGTTCCAGCTTCATGGGCATCGGCGTGCCGTCGTGCAATTCGTTCGACGGCCCGATCTGCTCGAGCAGCGCGGCAAACGTGGTCTCCATCGATGCACGTACACGGATCTCCTGCTTCACCTGCACGGTCAGATTCTCCATCGCTTCAGCGGTCATCGTGGTCATTCTTTTCTCCCCTTTTCGTCGAAGTCAGCGTTGGCCCCGAGGCCGATCTGCGCTTCAGCCCGCTCCTTGACGCGCGTGAGCTGGTGGCGCCAGTAGCGCTCGAAGGTCTCGGTCCACTCGTGCACCGGCCGGATGGCCGCCGCGTTCGTCCGGTACAACCGGTGACGTCCCTTGCGCCGCACATGCACCAGGCCGACCCTGCGCAAAACTCCCAGGTGCTTCGAGACCGATGGCTGATCGAGGCCTACAGCCAGAACAATCTCGCCCACCGGGCGCTCGTTGCCGGCCAGGTAGGCCAGAATCTGGCGGCGCCGCGGCTCAGCCACGGCATTGAAGGGATCGGAAGTGGTGGCGGCCCTCGCCATGGAGACAGACATTACATTCCTATATAGGAATATGTCAAGTGAAAAATTCGTAAACGGCCCCCGGGCCGCTTCGGCCCTTACACTGGCTGAAAGGAAAAACACGCATGACTCTCAACCGCAGAGCCTTTTTGAACGCGTGCAGTTGCGCGGGCATCGCTTCGCCGCTGCTGCCCGGGATTTTGTACACCCTGGCCGCGCAGGCGCAGGAGGCCGGCGCAGGGGCTGGGGCCAAGCCGCCGGAGTTCGCCGAGATCACGCCGGAGATGCTGGACCAGGCGGCAGAGCTGGCCGGAGTTGGGCCGTTCACGGCCGAGCAGAAGAAAATGATGCTCGACGGGTTGAACGACCAGCGCGACGCGTACGCGGCGATTCGCGCGTTGAAGATCGAAAACAACGTGCCGCCGGCCTTTGTGTTTCATCCGGAAAAGGCGGCGAGATGGGCGAGGCCTGCTGATTCTGGCGCTTCCTCAGCCGGCATGGGGGAGCAAACCGTCGGCATCGATTTTGTCGGCGGAGCGATTGCCGCCCCCGGGCGCATTGAAGATCTCTGTTTTGCTACCGTCGCAGAGATTGCGCCATTGCTGCGGGCGCAGAAAATCACTTCGCTGGCGCTGACGCAGATGTACATCGAGCGGCTGAAGCGCTACGATTCGAAGCTGCATTTCGTCATCACCCTCACTGAAGATCGCGCGCTGGCCCAAGCCAAGGCTGCCGACGCCGAGATTGCCGCGGGGAAATATCGTGGGCCGCTGCACGGAATTCCCTGGGGCGCGAAAGATCTGCTGGCAGTGAAAGGCTATCCGACCACATGGGGCGCGGGAGGGTTCGAGCACCAATCGTTCGACGAAGACGCCACCGTCGTCCAGCGGCTCGACGCCGCCGGAGCCGTGCTTGTGGCCAAGTTCACGCTGGGCGCGCTGGCCATGGGCGATAAGTGGTTTGGCGGGCGCACGCGCAATCCGTGGAATCCCGAGCAGGGATCGAGCGGATCGTCGGCCGGATCGGCCAGCGCGGTGGCTGCGGGATGCGTGGGATTCGCGATTGGATCCGAGACGCTCGGTTCCATCTCCTCGCCTTCCACGCGCTGCGGCTGCTCGGGCTTGCGGCCGAGCTTTGGCCTCGTGCCGCGCACGGGTGCCATGGCGCTGAGCTGGACCATGGACAAGCTGGGACCCATCTGCCGCTCGGTCGAAGATTGCGCGCTGGTGCTGGATGCGATTAATGGACCCGATGGCAAGGATCTCTCTGCGGCCACAGCCGGGTTCGATTGGGACGCGGGGTTCGATTGGAAGTCGCTGCGCGTGGGCTACTTGAAGAGCGAATTCGACCCGCTGCAGCCGCTGAAACTGAAGGAAGCGGCGCCCAACGAATCGGCCGAAGAGAAGAAGAAACGCGAAGACGCCAACGCCGAGATGCAGGCGCGACGCGCGCGGCGCGAGTACGACCGGCGCTACGAGCTGGCCGCGCTCGACAAGCTGCGGGCGATGGGCATCAACCTCACTCCCGTCGAGCTGCCCAAGCTGCCGTGGGACGCGATGGTGCCGCTGCTGACGGCCGAAGCTGCCGCGGCCTTTGACGACTTGACCATGAGCGGCCGCGACCGCCTGCTCACCGAGCAGGGTGTTGAGGACTGGCCCAATGCGTTTCGGGTCGCGCGGTTTTATCCGGCGGTCGAATACATCCAGGCCAACCGTGCACGCACGCTGGCTGTCAGGCAGATCACCGCGCTATTTGAGCAGGTGGATGTGATTGTGACGCCGTCGACCGAACCGCAACTCATTGCGACCAACCTATCGGGCAATCCCGCCGTGATTGTGCCCAACGGCCTGCGCGGTCCTGACGCTCCCAAGCCACCAATTATTGACGATGGCGACCACGACGACATTGCAGGGCCGGGCACGCCGGTTTCGATCACATTTTTGGGCGGGCTCTACCAGGACGCGAAGGTGGCGGCATTTGCGCGCGCCTACCAGCAAGCGACGGGCTTTGAGAAGCTGCACCCGAAGCTGGGCTGAGCGACTCAGTGCGATCCCCGGCCTCAAATCGAGACCGGGGATCGCGATTCGGGCGCTATTTCTGCTGCGGCTGTTGCGGCTGCGATTGCGGTGGAGTGGAAGGTTGCGCCGGAGCGGCCGGTTGCGTTGCGGGCTGGCTAGACGGCGGCGCAGTGGACGCCGGCGGCGTAGCCGGAGCAGCCGCAGCTCCCGGCTTGGCTGGCTGCGCAGCTCCGGGCGCAGTCCCTGGTGCAGCCGGTTGGCCCGGCGCTCCAGGCGCGCCTGGCGGATGGCTGCCGGCCGGCGGCATGCCCGGACGCGGAGGCATGGCTGGGCGCGGCGGCGGCTGAGGCATGTCGGTCACCTCGACCAGCTCCACGTCGAAGATGAGATCTGACTTTGCGGGAATGCCGGGATGGTCGGGACGGTCGGGAATGGCGTGCGTGCCATACGCCATCTCCCAGGGAATAAAGATGCGGCGCTTGCCGCCGACTTTCATGCCCGCGAGCCCGTAGTCGAACCCGGGAATCACACGGCCCACGCCTTGCGGGATTTCCAGAGGTTTGGGATCACCCATGACGGGCTTGCCGTCGGAACCGAGCTGGGGCTTGCCGTCTTTGCCCATCACCGGCATCTTGTGTTCATCCCACGAGTCGAACTTGACGCCGTCGGTCGCGCGCCAGCCTGTGTACTTCAGGTGCCACATCTTGCCCGATTCGCCCTCGGCGCCGGTACCAACCTTGACGTCTTCATAGCGCAAGGCGACCGGCATCTTCACCGGCCCATGAACCACGCGGGGAACGCCGGGAGGAAGCTTGATCCACGGCATGGGTTCGGCAGTGGCGGCCGGCGCGGCGGCTGAAGCCTTGGCGGCTGGGGTTGAACTTTTGGTTGTTGAGGGGGTGGAAGCCGGGGTGCTGCTTTGTGCGCCGGCTGAAGCGGCAACGGCTGCCAGCGTCAGAATCAAAACGGAATGTCTCATCGGGAATGAATCTCCAAGTTTCTCCTGAGCCGGAGTCTATCAGGTTGGGCTGCCTCATCCCAGAAGCATGCCCGCCAGCAGCGCGGTACGCGGCGCCAGATGCGTCACGAGCACCGACTCATGTGCCGCATGCGCGCCCTCGCCCACTGCGCCCATTCCGTCGAGCGTGGGAATGCCGAGCGCAGCGGTGAAGTTGCCGTCGGATCCGCCGCCCGTGGAGGCTTCCTCGAGATCGAAGCCGATCTGGCGCGCCAGCGCCTGCGCTTTGTTGAAGAGCCGGACGGTTCCGCGGCTGCGCTCCATGGGAGGGCGGTTGATGCCGCCGGTGACGGTGAGAGCGCAGCGACGATCGGCGGGCCGGAGAGCGTGAAATCTGCGCGCGATGCGGGGGCCATCGGACGCGCCCGGAATGCGCACGTCGACCTCAGCCCAGGCGTGCGCAGGGACCACATTGCTCTTTGTGCCGCCACCTGCCACGTCCACGCTCACGGTCAGGCCGCGCTTCAGATCGGTCCAGCCGCTCACCGTTTCAATTGTGCGTGCCAGCTCGCGCAATGCGTTGGCGCCTTTCTCAAAATCCACGCCGGCGTGTGCCGCCACGCCCTGCACTTCGATTCTCCAGCCGCCAATGCCCTTGCGCGCGGTTTTGTAGGCCAGCCCCTGCGCCGGCTCCAGCACGTAGACGGCGCCGCACTGGCGCGCCAGCCGTTCGATGAGCGGACGCGAAGCTTCACTGCCGATTTCCTCGTCGCCGCTCAACAGCAGCACAGCTTCACGGCGCAGCAGGTTGGCCTCGATCAGGATCTGGATGGCGGTAAACGCCATAGCTACGCCGGCCTTCATGTCCAGTGTTCCCGGACCCCAAAGACGCCCGCGGCCAAGATGGCAGGGCATGATTTTCAGCGTGCCCAGCGGCCAAACCGTGTCGAGGTGGCCAAGCACCAGGATGCGCTGGGCGTCGCCGCGCGATCGCGTGGGCCGTGGCCCGAAGTGCGCTTCGATCACATTGCCACGGCCGCGCCGGGGATGCAGCTTGACGCGGCCGCCGAGGCGCAGCGCGTGCGCCGCGGCAAAGGCCAGGCACGCGTCTACAGCAGCCTTGTTGTCGGAGGGCGATTCAAGCTGCACCAGGCGGCGCGTAAGTTCAAGCAAACCCGGCAGGTTGCGCCGCGCAGCGGCCACTAGCGCGTGCATGGGTATCGGCTTATGGGATTCCAGTCCGATGAGCTGACTCCTTGGCTGCAAGATCGAAAAACGTGAGACTTGATGATTCTACGACCTTTAAGGCGGATAACAGGAAGTTGACTGAAAAGGCTCGTGTGCGCGAGGAAGAGCATGGTGTGGCAAAAATGCCACACTTCAGGATTCCCACAACCCGTCTAATCTATACAGCGGACAGGTTTTCCTGTCGTGGAGTGGTCTTGGCCGGGCTCGTGCACCTGGAACAAACGATTGCAGCACCTCTGGAATTTGCGGGCGTGGGTCTGCACTCGGGAGCGCCGGTGACGATGAAGCTGCTGCCGGCCGCTGCCGGCTCGGGCATTGTCTTCCGCCGCACCGATCTCGACAATTTTGAGATTCCTGCCATCGGACGCAACGTGGCCAAGGTAAGCTACGCCACCAGTCTGATGCGCCAGGGTGTGCTCATCTCGACCACCGAGCATCTGCTTTCAGCGCTTATCGGCATGGGCATCGACAACGCGATTGTCGAAATCGACAACCTGGAGCTGCCCATCCTCGACGGCAGCGCTCAACCTTACGTTGAAGCCATTCTGGGCGTGGGAATTCGCGAGCAGCGCCGGCGGCGCGAGGCTTTGCGTGTCCTGCATCCGGTTGAGGTGCGCGAAGGCGACAAGTTCATCGGCGTCTATCCGGGCTCTGGTTACCGCATCTCTTACACCATCGAGTTTCCCGCGCCGATCGGAAAGCAAAGCACGTGCGTCGACTTGGCTGCGGAAGTGTACGGAACCGAAGTCGCTCCCGCGCGAACCTTTGGGTACAAGGCGGACGAACGCAAGTTGCGCGACATGGGGCTGATTCGCGGAGCAAGCCCGCAGAACGCAATCATTCTGGGCAAAGACGGGCCCCAGAACGGACCGCTGCGTTTTGCCGACGAATATGTGCGGCACAAGGTGCTCGACCTGATCGGCGATCTGGCCCTGGCCGGACGCCGGCTGCAGGGGCACGTCGTTGCCGAGCGGGCCGGCCACGCCATGCACACCGCTTTGGTAGCCGGGCTGCTGAAAGATCGCTCGGCGTGGGAGCTGGCACATGTGCCGGTGACCGCGGCAGGAGAAACCAAGCCGCAAGCGGAGAAGTCGACCCGCATCTCAAAATCGAGACGAGGGGCGCCTGCGTTGGCGGGCGCGTAAGACGGGAACAGGGATT
>JASHYS010000137.1 GCA_030042915.1 Acidobacteriaceae bacterium | reverse complement strand
TGGGGCGCTCGAACGTGGGCAAATCCAGCCTGCTGAACGCGCTCGTTGGCGCCAGGGCTGCGAAGGTGTCGTCTACGCCGGGCCGCACGCGCGCCATCAATTTTTTTCTGGTCTCCGACAAAAGCCGCAAGCCGCGCATGGTTTTTGCCGATCTTCCCGGCTACGGTTACGCGAAGATTTCCAAATCCATCTCCGCCGGCTGGCCCTCTTTCATCGAACCCTACCTCGCGGAGCGCGATACCTTGGCGCTTTGCATCTGCCTGGTCGATGCCAACGTGCCTCCTCGCGCCAACGACCGGCAATTGCTCGATTGGCTGCGCGCCATCGATCGCAACTTTGTGGTGGTTGCCACCAAAATTGACCGCCTCAGCGGCAACCAGCGCGCGCGCAGCCTGGCGGATCTTGAACGCGGGCTGGCAGTCGACGAGATTCTGCCTGTCTCAGCCAAGACCGGCTATGGCCTTGCGGAGCTGTGGCGCAGGATTGAAGAAGCCGCGAATAGAAACTAGGGACCGGGATTAGAGACAGAGAAGCCGGAGCCAGGGATGGAGGAGTCGCGCGTCAGGAATGGCTGGGTTCAAAGCGATACTTCCACTGCTCACCGCGAACGTACCAGGAGACCTCATAGGCGAATCCGATCTCTCCACGGTCCGCGCAGACCCTTAGCCGCTGCAAAAACCGAGCAGCGAAATCGCGACGCTCGGATAGCACGCGCAAGCCCTCTGCGATTCGGCCCAGAAACCGCGGCGACAGTCGCAGCCAGCGGCGCGCCGCCCATTCGTCCGCGTCGAGACACTGCAGTGCGATTTCATCCAGCTTGGCCACCTCTTGTGGCGAACCTGACTGCGCCCGCCAGGTCACAAGCGCAGGCATTTCTCCGCCGTCCGGCTCCATCTCACCGGCCTCGCGAATCGTAAGGGCCTCGTTCAGGGCGTCCAGAGGCACGTCACTGCGGATCAGATCGGGCGCGACCCCACGCCCGTTCATCTCACGCTCTACCATCCCCGGATCCAGCCCGACGCAGACCGCAACCGTCTCGCGCTTGCGCAACTGATTCTTCAGGATGCGCAGCGCTTCGTCGAGCGAGTTGACGATAAAATCGACGACACCGTCGCGGAGGGCCAGTTTCTGCGCGCCTCGATCGCCCGTGGCGGCCAAGGTTGCGGCGCCGGCAATATTCGCCGCCACCAACAGCCTGCGGCCTGCTTCGTCGCATTCTCCCGCATAGAAGAGCTTCCCGCCGAGGCCCGATTCGCGATCAGCACAAGGGGATGAGATCAGCGTGGCATAGGCCTGCGCCGCCTGCGCGACAAACTCCAATGCGGCCCGGGATGGGGTTGCGAGCGCCAAGATTCCATGTTATCCGGGCTTGGGGCGGCGGCCGCAGTTCAGGCTGATTCTCTTCTAGCGATCGCGCCAGTCGCGCTTCCTGACAAAGAAAACGAACTCGCCCGGCTTTGCCGTGTAGTCGGTTTTGCCGCATTCGTTCGGGGCCACCACGCCCGACTGCAAAATGGTCGCAATCGGGTACCAGATGTCTCTTTCCTTATCACTCTGTTTGGCCGCGTCGCAGTTGATGTACGTGTCCATCGACCCGTTGTAGGTGGCCTTGAACGAGATTTCCTTGGCGTCGGCAGAAACCGTCACAATCACCGTGCCGTCGTCGTTCATCTGCACTGCTTCGTTCAGGATGGTGTCGTGATGGTCCACGCGCACCAGGAAATTGTCGGCCTTCACAGGCAATCCGGTCTTGCCGTCCCGCAACTTTACTGAGATTGTTTTCGCGTCTTGCGCGTGCAGCGGAAGGCAAATCGCGAGCGTCAGCGCCAATCGTGAAAGTGCGCGCATCGATAGCTTTGATTGCATGCGCCTCCGCATTTACCAGGAGGAATACGGCTGCCCATCCGAGCCGGTCTCGTCCGATCCCGAGTGTACGTTGTCGATTCCGGGTTCGGTTTGATCTACCGACGACATGTCATCGCTGGTTTCGGTTACCCATGTGTCCTTGCTGTGCGTCATGGGATCCTCGGGGATCGCTCTCAGGTAGCCATCCTGAACCAGATCGTCGAGCGACTGCGGCGCCTTTTGCTTGTCCATGGTGTACGAATCGATCGCCGTCCGCATCGTCTGGAGGTCTTCGCGCAGCGCCGACTCGCGCGCATGCAGCAGCGCCGTCGTGAAGCGCGGAACAGCCAGCATGAGCAGGATGCCGATAATCGCCATCACGATCATCAGCTCGACGAGCGTGAAACCGGATTCGTGTTGGCGATGTCTCTTCATCGATTGCTGCTTCTTCCTCACCACGTCGAATACTTCGTCCCGTCAAGCCCCGTGCCCGTCGACTTCGTATACACGTCGAACACACTCTGCCCGCCCCAGGAATCCGAGTCAGGATCGTCCTGCATCGAGCGCATTCCCCAGTCGGTGTTGCCGGTCATCGGATCCGGGGGAATCTTGCGCAGGAATCTCACTTTCTTGCCCTGCACATCCACCCCATTCACCAGAGTATCCAGATCCGGCGGATAGTTCTGGCTGTCCACCTTGGTTTGGAATGCGCCTCTGTCCGCTGCGTCCTTGTATTTGTCGATCGCGTCGCGCATCATCCACAGGTCGTAACGCAACTCGCGCTCCTTTTCCCGCTTCACCTGGAACCGTACCAGCGGCACCGCGGCCGTGGCCAGAATGCTCAGGATGGCCATGGTCACAATGAGTTCCACGAGCGTCAGGCCTCGCTCGCCTCGGGGAACCGGAATGGAACGCTGCATGCGCATGGTTGCTGCTCTCATTTCACCACAATGGTGGTTTGCGCCATCTGCACCGGCACCAGTTGCGCCGCACTGTTCACCACCGAGGCGCGCGTGATGGTCAAATCGCTCGGGCCGGGCGCCTTGGCCTCAAACGTGAGCGCACACACCACTCCCGTACCCGTAACCCCATGTGTACCCGGCGGGCGCGCAATGCCTAGCGTTAAGTTGCCGGCCGGCTCGTCGTTGTGAATGGGCGGCGCAGCCTGGCCGTCGCGGGTAAGCAGATCGCCGCCGGCAACGTTGACCAGCGTCAGCTTGGTTGCGTCGTAGTGGAGCTGCATGGCCATCGATGCAACATCGGCGCCGCCGCTTAATTGCACCGGAACCACGAAACTCGAACCCACGGCGGGCGCAGTTGCCGGCGCAGACAGCACAAAGCTGGCCCCAGTAATAGCCGGCGCAGCCGCTGGAGGAGGTGCAGCCGGTGGGGCAGAAGCAGTCGGAACCTGAGTTGCGGCCGCAGGCGTCGTAGGAGGCGGCGCTACAACCGGAGGCGGAACCGGAACGGTCGGCAAGCCGGGTGTTTGAACCGCCTGCGCAGCCGCAGTGGCTGCACCTGCGCCCGGCTGTGAAACTGCCATTTGCGCGGTTCGTGCCGGAGTTCCATTCGCTGAAGCGCGCAGGTCAGCCAACATGGCAGGAGCCGCCACGATCGCACTCTGCGCAGGAAGCGTACCCACCGCGGGATGCTCCATCGCGGCCGGGTTGACGACAGGCGGAACTGCCCGCGCTGCCGAGCCATTTCCTGAATCCGTGTGCCGCAGGTCGATGGACTGGCCCAGCCCGGTGTCGATGACGCGCAGATTGGACTCATCCAGCTGCTGCGAGCGCACAATGTGCGGCACAACTACGAAGACGATATCGTCGTCCTGGATGGTGTGATCCTTCGATCCGAAAACGTACTTGAGGATGGGAATTGCGCTCAACCCTGGAATGCCGTTCCAACTCTGCGTTTCCTGATCGTTTTGAATGCCGCCCAGGATGCTCGCCTCACCCTCGCGCAGGCGAATGGTCTGGTCCACGACGCGTTGGCTGATAATCGGCTCCGTGACGCCGCTGATGGTTTCTGTTCCGTCTTCTGCTGAAACCTCGATCTTGATCTTCAGCGTGACGTCGTGGTCGTAATGGACGCTGGGCGTCATCTCGATGTTCACGCCCACATCCTGGTACTGGAACTGGGTGTTGACCAGCGAGCTTACCAGCGCTGTGGCAGCGCCGGTCTGGTAAGAACCGGTTGCAATCGGAATCCGCTCGCCGATCTTCATGGTGGCCTTCTGGGCGTCGGTGGCGCGGATGCGCGGGCTCTGCAGAATCTTGGTGTTGCTGTCGGTCAGCAGCAGGTTCAACGTGGCCGATCCCACATTCACAGCAAAGTTGGTCGAGTTCAGGTTGGCTAGGTTATAAAGCGTCGGGCTGGTGCTGGTTGTCGACGTGGTGCCTGACGTCGTCGAGGTGCTTGTGCTGCTGCTGCAGCTATTCGTTGCCGCGCAGTTGGGCTGCAAACTGATGCCGATGCTGCTGGGCCACGAAAGCCCCATCGTCCTCTCCCAGTTCTTGCTTACCTCCAGCACCGCGATATCCACCACCACTTCGCCGCGGGCCTTATCCAGATCGTCGACCAGTTGTTGCGCCAGCAGCAGCTCGTCGGGCGTTCCCCGCATCACGATCGCATTCTGACTTGGCACGCCGTACACCTTCACGTTTGAGCCCAGCACGTTGCGCAGGGCCGTTTGCACGTCGTTCAGGTCGTTCTGCTGCCAGGCATTGGTTAAATAGAAGGTCTGCACCGCCTCCTCGTCCAGCTCCTGCCTCTTGGTGCGCGAGTTCTCCGCTACAAATATGGTGTTGCTGGTAACCGGGCGCCAGAAGGTGTTCGACATCACCGCGATGATGCGCAGCGCGTCGCTCCACGAAACATTGTTCAAGTCCACCTGGATGCGTTTGGAGTTGTACGCGGGATCGAACAGAACATTGATGCCGGCGGCCTTACCCACCGCTTGGTACACCACCTTGGCGTCCTGCTCCATGTGCAGCGAGAACGGCTCATTGGTCAGTGGCTTCAGTTGCAGCGGCGACTCGAGCGAAGCCAGTTGCTGCTGCTCGCCGGGCGGCTCGGGCAGGCCGATTTCCGGTGCCGCCGCGCCTTGCTTCTGCCGGATGCGGGCAATCTCCTGCTGCGCGGCTTCGTTGCTGGGATCGATTTCGGCGGCGTGGAGAAATTCCGCCAGCGCCCCCTGGCTGTCGCCCGCTTGCAGCAGCTTGCGGCCCTGCGTCACGTGCGCCCCTGAAGCCGTTACCCGCACCCGCTCCAGGGCGATTCGAAAGCGCGAATCCTTGGGGTTTTTCTTGAACGCTTCCTGATAGAGGTTAAAGGCGGTGTCGTAGTCTTCACGCGATTCGGCCGCCTGGCCGCGCTTGAAGTCGGTATTGGCCGATTCGGTGCGAGCCATTGCGGCCGGCGTGCCGAGAATGGCTACGGCGGCAAGCAGCACCATCGCGACGGTTGCTCTCGATGCCTTGCGCGCGGCGAAGGCCTGGGCGTGCATACGGCGGTTCATGCTGCTCCCCGGCAATACTACGGGTCCACGCGCGCG
>JASHYS010000136.1 GCA_030042915.1 Acidobacteriaceae bacterium | reverse complement strand
AAGCCATCAACGCCGTCGCGAACCACGCTACCGGCGTTCGGAGTCGTGATCACCGGCAATCCATGCGCGAGCGCCTCATAGCATACGGTCGCGGAGCCCTCACAAAGCGTCGGCAACAAAAAAACATCTGCCCATTCGAATTGACGGTGAATCTCGGCCCTCGGAACCGCTCCTGAGACGCTCACATACTCAGTGAGCAGCTGCCGAGCAAAGGGAGAAATATCAAGCTGCCCCACCATGCGAAATTCTGCTTTGCCAGACAAATGTCTGGCGGCCGCTAGCGCGTAGTGAGATCCCTTCATGATCCGGACCGCTCCCACAGTTAACACCCGCAGCGGATCGTGTTTGTGAGATCTCGGCAGGGACTGAATCTCCCGAACCCCGTACGGAACAACCCGACAGCGTTCAGCAGGCCCGCCCAAAGAACGTATACCCTCCTGAACGAAATCGGAACCGCAGAGAATCATGTCGGCATTTTCCCACTCTTTTTGTTCGCGCTCTTCGAGCGATTGAAGAAAGCGGCCTCTGCTTTGCGGCGCGCACCACTGCGGATAGTGTGCCTCCTCCCGCTCAAGAAGTTGATCGTAGATGCGCATTGGAGAACTGCATTGTTCCATTACGGTGGTCAGCCGCCGCTCGCGCGCGCACTCGAGCAATTCGAGGCACGCAGTATTGAAGGTATATATGCAACGAGCGCTGCCCAGTCCTCGGTGAATTGCGAGCCGGCAAAACTCTTTTCCCGCCCAAAGGTGCGCGGCCAATCCGGTTTCTGAGGAAGCCGATGATTTCCGCCTTCTGAAATACTCCAGCCCGATGGCGGGAAAAGACACAATCTTTTCCCGCGGGATGTCCGTGGGCACCCTTCCCAGCCATCGTTGAATGGCATGCGGACCGTATCGCATTGCCAGCTTCCTCACCGGCTCGGGGAGTGGGGGAGCGTAGATATCCGTGTAAAACCGTTCCAGCAACCCCGCCCGATGCAGAATCGCCGGCACGGCATAATGCATCCTCGCGCCCAGCTGGGCTACGACTACCATGGCTCCCCATGCAAAGCGGCAAACTGCTGCAACATCCTCCTGCGCTGCAGCAGCAGTGCCTTCTGGCGTTTTCCACGAGTGGCCCGCGTGAAAATTACCAGCGGCACCATCGAGTAGCAGACAGGCACAAAGATGGTCGCGAATCCCTGGGCGAACATGTTGAGGCTCACTGCGTAGATCATTACGTAACCAATGGTTGCCACCGGCGAGACGAGATTTTGCGCCAGCATAAACAGCCGGCGAAGCGCAAGGCCCAGTCCCCAGAAGAAGAAAACCGACATTAACTGAAACCGCTGGTATAGATCGGCCACGATTGCGACGGCCGAACCCGAAGCAGGGACGATCCCTGTTTGCTGGCTCATGTCACCGTTAGTAATTCCCGTCCATGGCGGATACTGCTTTTCCGGCCAGAGCAACTTCGGAATGGGGTTGATCACCAGGAATTCCACCCAGGCCCTGCCCAAATCCAGTTTTCCGACTTGGTCGACTGTGTCGATAGAGGCGGCGTGAAGCACAAACTCCTGCCCTGTCGTGGCATGCTCCTGATCGTATAGGCTGGTCCCCACGAGCTCTTGGATAGCCTGAGTGCTACTCTCAGTCTGTGTCGGATCTTGCGGCCCGAGATGGAGTCGGCTCCGGTTGCCGTAAACAATTACTACAGCGCAGCCAGTCAGGAGCAGGTAAACGGCGGCGTGGCTGAGCTTCACCTGCTTGCGCCGCACAAAGCAGTAGGAAATAAAGGCGGTCGACAACGCGGCAAAAGTCGGGCCGCGGTCGCCCCCAAGCACTGCATTCACGATATTGAGAGCGAGAAATGCATAGGGCGCCAGGGTTTTCCAGCCATAGGGCCGTTTCCCGGGGTCGGCAAAGATCATCATGGCCGTTCCGCTGAGCATCAGCCATGGTCCGTCATAGAGATAAGCCGTGTTTGTATTCCAGGCCATCGCTTCGTGATGCTGATGGCTATATGATTGAGCGATCCCTCCCGAGCGCTCCACAAAAACTATCCAAAGAATCAAGCCGACCCATGCTGCGGCAAAGCCAACTTTCCACATTCCCCGCTGATCCCAGGCAAAGCTCTGACGAGGACGCAAGCGGCCCGGAAACAACCAGCCCACCATAAAACATGCCAGCATGAGAGCTGAAACCAGCAACCCCTTCGTCACCTGCCAATCCGTGAGAAACAGTGCCATCGTCCCGTTTCGGATGAGCTGCAACGGCTGTAACACGTACAGAAATGTAAAGGTCCCGAGCGCGACAAGTGGAATGCCGAGGGCGTCTCCCCTGCTGGTGCGCAAGGAACCGGCGGAAAGCACAATGGTGAGGATCATCACGACAAACCCGATCGCGATCATGCGATGCGCACCTCTTGCTGAACTCCCTTTTGGCAACCGAAAACGTACATATATCCATCGATCACCTGCGCGCGGTCGAAGCGGCGCAAATAGGCCTGCTGAACGCCGCCTGGCCTTATCCTGCCACTGAAGATTGCTTCGGCCGTAGCCTTGAGCACGGCGGCATAAGCCTCCGCATTGTCCAGCGGTGCAATCTGCCCCAGACCGTCGCGCAAGATTTCGGGGAACGCGCCCACCGGCGTGGCGACAACTGGCCTGCCACGAGCCGCGATCTCGAGCGCCGCGAGGCACTGCCCTTCGGTAGTCGATGTAAAGGCGAACATATGGCAGCAGTCGATCGCAGTTCCGATCACACTCCGGTCTTTGCTTCCATGAAACTGAACCCGGTCAGCGAGCCGCAATTGTCTTGTCAACAGCTCAAGTTCATTTCGCTCTGGTCCGTCGCCGTAAACGTGCAGCCGTGCCTCGGTTCCGATCGCACACAGAGATGAAAGTGCCCTGATCAAATAGCTGACGTTTTTGTCGGGAACAAGCCGCCCCAGAAAGCCCACTTGCAAGACCCTGGTCTCGGGCCATGAAGAAGGCTCACTGACTTCGGGCGGCAGATAAGGAAGTACGGCAACTCGCCCCTTGTACCCAAATGCCCGCAGATCCTCTTCAAAGCTGGCCGATTGTACAACGATCGTATCGAATGAATCGAGAACGATGTTATCGGGCTTCCGTTTCCACATCTCCGCCGGGCGATACGGTGTAATTAAAATCATCCTTTTGGATAAGCGCGAGAGCCGACGGTGAATACTGCCGTCCAGAACCTTTCCAAATACCAGCAGGTCGGCATCAACTAATCTCTTCCAATGGCTTTGTGCCAT
>JASHYS010000135.1 GCA_030042915.1 Acidobacteriaceae bacterium | reverse complement strand
CTCTGACCGCATGAATCTGTAGCTCTGGACCTCGTGCTGTCCCACCCGTTCGCCCAAAGAGCGGGCGAATGGATGGGGCACGGAAGGTTCTTTCTCAATCAGTCAGAAGACTAAGTGTGTTTCTCGCCTGCGCTAATCGTCGTCATCGTCGTCCCAGTCATGGTAGCGGTCTTCTGCGTCGCCGAGCGCGCCACTCTTGCGCAGGATGTGGACAGTGCGGTGGAACTGGTCGCAGGTGTCGAAGTGGGGGCAGCCTTCGAAGTTGTCGAGTCCGTCGCAGACGTGGGCTTGGGGCGCGAGCTCGTGGCGGTCTTCTTTGGTGAAAGACCGGACGGTTTCGTCGGGGTCGTCCTGAGGGTCACGTGGGATGGTCTGAAGGGCGATTTTGAGACCCCATATGAGCTGGCAGGCTTTGTGGCTGTCGATACGGCCGGAGACGAGCGCCTCAGAGATGCGCGCGACGGAGAGCTGAATCGCGGCCATGTCTTCGGGGATCCTTCGCTCCGATTAGCGATCGGCGCCAATCGGGCTCAGGATAACAGAGTCGAGGTTGAGTTGGTGCTTTCCCAGGTCTCAGAAACGAGATCTCCACCCCACGGACGTGGACCTGTCCCTCCACTCCTGCGAGCAAAAAGCGCTCGCCGGGGACCCCGGGTCCGTGGGGACCCCGGTCCCTGGGGCGCCCGGCTACGCGGCGCGCCCGGTCATTTGATTTCCATAATGAGTGCGGCAAATCCCAGGGAGGGAAAACTTATCCTGAAGCGGCGCCCTTCAGAAGAGAGGATGAAGTACCTGCCCGACGAACAGAGGCTCAGATTGGCAGAGGCGCCGGGATGATAGTCGCCAAAGGAAAAGCTCACTACGTGGGTCCCCTCGGCGACTTCGGTGCTTTGCCCGCCATCAAAGAACCAAAGCCCGCCGGTAAATGCGAAGCTGCCCACCTGGGAGCGGGTGGTTTCATCGTACAGGGCGATTTCCGCGCCGGTACTCTCACCTTTGATCTCGCTCCCTATCGCATCGCCGGGATGTCGCGTGGTGTCGCAGCTATACGCTGGGGTGGACTGTTCCTGGGTGAATGCGGGCACTGCCGTGCAGATGGTGGCAACTGAACAAAACGCGATCCATCTTGCGGCGCGCGGTAGGGTGCGGCTGGGGCCCAATTTCACCAGGTGTTTCATGGTGCTCCTCCGTAGCTTGGGGAAGGAAAGGCCTGCCGGCGAGGCAATTCTGTTCGCCGGGCAGCCCGGCCCATGCATTTCTGTCGGAAGCCATCCTACCACGGGGACCGGAGAACCTGAGCATGCGCGCAAAAACGCGGACCTTGCGGTCCGCGTTCGGAGTTTAAAGAGGATTGTGGTTGTCGCTCGGCACGGCTGAAGCCATGCCCTTTCAAAGCGCGATGCCTACACCTTCGCCAGCACTGGCTTGCCCAGCTTTTCGGCGATCATCTCGTGGGCGTGGGCGAAGAATTCGTCTTTGGCGATCTTGCCGGCTTCGAGGTCGGCGAGCAGTTCTTTCTGCGCCTGGTATTCGCGGTTCACGATGCCGGCCTTGGACTGCAGCATGCGCCAGGCCTTGCGCCGCTCAACGCAGAACATGACCAGTTGGCGCGAGAGCGAATAGTAAGCGGGCTTGCCGTCGACGTCGACCTGGATGCAGACGCCGAAGTCGGGAATGAAGCTGCGGTGCTCGGGCAGGAGATAGTAGCGATAGACCACATCCTGCTGCGTGATGCGCACCAGCATGTTGTCGAGCGCGATCATCTTTTCGGCCTGCTCGGGCTTGATCTTCTTGACGTGATTGCGGAAGCGCGCCTCAGTGGTGCACCAGTGCGCCACGGTGTAGCGATAGGGCTCGCCGGTGGCCTTGGACTTGGTTTCGTACCAGTCGAGATCGATGGAGGGATTGCCCTTGACGTCGAGCGCTTCCTGGTAGCTTTCGCCCAGGCGCGGATTGAAGACGAACTCGGGCACGCCGCGCGAGTCGCGCACGCGCTGCGCCTGCGAGAGCGCCATGTCGTCGGCCACGCCGTGCTCGGGCTGGCAGGTGGTGTAAGCCTGCAGGAACATGGTGCCGCGATACTCGAGACCATCGAGAATGGCGCGGTAGAGCTTGGGCGCGTTGGCCATGGAAACCTGCGCCACGAACGGCGAGCCGTGGCCGGCGAGGAAGGTTTCGGCCACCGTCTTCTTCTCAGTGTTCTTGCCCTGCGTGGCCGCGCCGAAGACGTTCATGTCGTTGCCGCCCAGCATAGGCGTGGAGTCGGAGTTTTGGCCGCCGGTGTTGGAGTAGACCTGCGTGTCGAGCATGACGGCCTTGACGTTGGGCCGGTTCTGCAGGACGACTTTCGACATGTTCTGGTAGCCGATGTCGCCCATGCCGCCGTCGCCGCCGACGACCCACACCTTGGGCAGCTCCTTGATTTCGTCGTCGGTCATCAGCGCATCAGTGAAGTGGGTGAAGTGGTAGTAGGTCTCCTCGGTGAATGGCTTGTCCGAATCCAGGAGAAAATCGGCCAGGCGCTCGGGGATCACCGACCGGCGGCCGTGATCGACGATGAAGCTTTCGCCCATGAGCCAGCCCACGGTGATACCGTCCTGGAAGAGCGAGTTCATCCACGGATAGGGATGCGGGTTGTTGGGCGAAGTGGAACCGTAGACCGTGTTGCAGCCGGTGTGCGCGGCCATGGCCATCACGCTCATGCCGTTGGCCAGGCGGCCGTCGATGGGCTGCAGATTTTTGTGATTGAATGCCTCAGTGAGCAGCACGGCAGCGACGGCCTCGATCAATTGCGCGTCGGTGATTTCGCCGTGTTCGGCCTCGTAGGCCGCGATGCGCGCCTTGGTGTCTTTCTGGTCTTCGCCGCCCAGGCTCATGACCAGGTGGGCAATGGCCTGGCGCAGCCGCGCATAGTCTTCGGGATTGCTTTCCTTGATGGCGGCCAATTTTGCCGCGCCCACTTTCTCGAGCTCGCCGGCTTTGGCCA
>JASHYS010000134.1 GCA_030042915.1 Acidobacteriaceae bacterium | reverse complement strand
AATGGGCGACCTTGTGCGCGCCTTCAATCACATGGCCTCTGACCTTGAAGCCAGCCGCCGTCTTGCCGAGAGTTCTTCGGCACAGCTGACCGCCGCCAACCAGGCCATCGAGGAGCGGCGCAGGGAACTGGAAACGATCGTCGAGACAATTCCATCGGGTGTGGTGACGCTCGATGGCACGGGGACCGTTCTGCAGTCGAATCGCGCCTTCGCGGCGCTGCTCGGTCTACGCGAGGACGCAAACCTCAAGGGCGAGAAGGTCGCCGCGGTGATGCCTGCGGAGTGCGCGGACGATCTCGCCGGGGTGATTCGGCGCGGACAGCGCATGGGCGCGGCATCTACGGCCATGGAGTTCCAGTCGCAAGGGCGCAGCATTCACCTCACCGTGACCAGTGCGCGTCTGGAATTGGCGAATGGGCAAGCCGGAAGCGTTCTGGTGGTCGAAGACACAACTGAAGTGTTGCGTGCGCAAAGGCAGTTGGCCTGGAAGGAAGTGGCGCAGCGGGTGGCGCACGAAATCAAGAACCCGCTCACGCCCATTGCGCTTTCCGCCGAACGCATCGCCCGCCATCTTGATCGCGGGCCAATGGAGTCGACGAGCATTATCCGCAAGTGCAGCGAAGTGATTCTGGGTTGCGTCGGAACCCTGCGCACTCTGGTCGATCAGTTCTCGGCGCTGGCCGAGTTTCCCGTTTCACAGCCGCGAGCATGCGATCTGAACCGGGTGGCCGATGAGGCGCTGGCGCTCTTCGCCGGCCGGCTTGAGGGCATTACCGTGCAGTGCGACCTCGAGCCCGGACTGCCCATGGTGGTTGCCGACCCCGACGCCATTCGCCGCGCCATGGCCAATCTCATCGACAATGCCGCTGAAGCCATGCAGGGAAGCCTGTTGCGCGTGTTGGGCGTTGAAACGGCCGTGAGCGACGACGGCGCCGCCATGGAAGTGATCGTGTCCGATACCGGCCACGGGCTCACCGAAGAAATTCGTGAGCGCTTATTTCTGCCGTACTATTCCACCAAGCATCGTGGGACCGGCCTGGGCCTTTCCATCGCCGCCAAGATCGTGCAGGAACATGGCGGCTCGATCAGCGCCGAAGCCAATTCTCCCAAGGGCGCCCGCTTCCTCATGCGCTTGCCGCTGCTGGAGCCGGCAGCGCCGCCCATCCAGGGGGCGCCTGATTCTGAGCCGGTCAAGGGGCTCGTCTCATGAACCACATCCTGGTCGTGGATGACGAGGCAGAGATTCGCGCCTCGCTCGAAGAGATTCTGCGCGAAGAAGGGTACGGTGTGGCCACCGCGGCCGATGCCGAAGAAGCGATGGATCTGGTCCGCGACGCGCCCTACGAGGTGGTTTTGCTGGACATCTGGCTCCCCGGCCGGGACGGCCTCGAAGTGCTTGCCGAGATGCGCGAACTCAAAACGGAAACGCGCCCTGAAGTCGTGATCATCAGCGGGCACGGAACCATTGAAGCGGCAGTCAAGGCCACCAAGCTGGGAGCCTACGATTTCCTTGAGAAGCCTCTCTCGCTCGATCGCACCCTCATCGTCATAAAGAATGCCGTCGAAGCCCGCCGCTTGCGCACGCAGAATGAAGAGTTCAAGCGCCAGTTCAGCGCCGCCGCGGTGCTTACCGGCGAAAGCGTTCCCGTCAAGGCACTGCGCCAGCAGATCCGCCTTATGGCTCCCACCAATGGACGGGTGCTTATCTACGGCGAATCGGGCACGGGCAAGGAGCTGATCGCGCGCTCCATTCATGCGGAAAGCCTGCGCCGCGACGCAGTTTTCGTCGAGCTCAACTGCGCCGCGATTCCTGAAGCGCACATTGAGGCCGAGCTTTTCGGCTACCGGCACGGGGTGCAGCCGGGGGGCCCTCCCGAGCAGCGCGGCACCCTGGAGCGCGCTGACGGCGGCACGCTCTTCCTCGACGAAGTGGGCGACATGAGCCTGAAGACCCAGGCCAAAGTACTGAGCGCTCTCGACGATCAGATGTTCACCCCCGTCGGCGGCACGCAACCCCTGCGCGTTGACGTGCGCCTCATCGCCTCTACCAACAAAAATCTCGAAGAAGAGATCGCCAAGGGCAACTTCCGCGAAGATCTTTTCTACCGCCTCAACGTGGTACCGTTTTTCGTTCCGCCGCTGCGCGAGCGCAAGGAAGATATTGCCCTGCTGGCGCGCGAATTTCTCCTTGAGTTCGGGCGTCAATACGGCCGCCCGCGCGTCGAGATATCGGACGAAGCCCTCGAAGCCCTTAGCCGTTATCATTGGCCGGGCAATGTCCGCGAGCTGAAGAATGTGATTGAGCGCGTGCTCATCCTCAATCCCCGCGCGCAGCGAATTGAACGCAAGCACCTGCCGCCCCTCACGCACAAGGCCGGTGCGCGCTCCACTGAGGAGTTTTCGAGCCTGCAGCAGGCGCGGGACGCCTACGAGCGCGAATTCATCCAAAAAAAGATTGAAGAGGCGCGCAACAACATCAGCCATGCCGCTGAGTTGCTCGGACTCGAACGCAGTCATTTGTATCGCAAGATGAAAGCGCTTGGGATCACCGCGCGCGAATAGAAAACCCTTTAATTGGGCTTTCCGCCCGGGAGGATCCGCCGGTCTTTTACGCCAATGCGCCGTTCCGCCTTGAACTTCCTCAAGTCGGGCAGGCCAACGCGGCGCTCCACCTTGCCGAATCGGCGGTCGTATTCGAGCTCCATCGATGAGGGAAGAACAATCGGGCCGCCGCTGCGCGGTGCGTGGGGTTTGAACGGCTTGCGCTCCGGCTCCGGCGCGGGCGCCTGCAGCGGCATAGCCGCTGCCTCGAGGTTTGCCTGCGCAATGTCTTCGGCCGACGGCTCCGAGCCGGCGGTCAGCAGTTTATTGAGCGTCGGGAAGTCGGCGCGTTCCTTCTCGACAAAATCCACGCCATCGGCGGTCAGCGCGTATGTCGCATTGTCTTCTTTTGAGACGTACCCCTTCCTCTGCAGATACCAGAGCGTAAAGTCGAGGTAGTCGCGCGGGAAGCCCATGCGCTCTTCGATTTCGGCGAGCGAGACCTCGGGCGAATTCGAGTTTGCCCGCCGCTTATGATAGAGAACCGCCAGAACCGCCAGCCGCCGGTTGAGTTCGCCCTCCATGTTATCCATGAAGTCGACTTCCTTTGACATCGGTTCCGGCGCTCCCCGCCTGCGCGTCAAGTCATATTCGGCGCGGCGGATTCTGTCGGACAGCACGTCATACGCGGTCTTCAGCAGTTTGAACTGCTCGGGATCGCCGGTGTTTGGATTGTCCGGATGCAGCCGCGCCGCGAGAAAGCGGTAAACGCGGTGAATCGTATCCACATCGGCGTTGGGGCTTATTTGCAGAAACTCATAGTAGTCGACCATCCCGGTTTCATCGCCCTTCTTTTGGTATATCGCCGAATTGTAACCTGCCCCTTATGGGGCATGGAATCCCACATTCGATACCAAGCTGTGCTTGATTCCAAAGTGGTTGATTAAGCCCATGATAGGCTTTGCACATGCCCGCAGCCGAGCCCGCTTCGGCGTCCGCCGAAACCTCACCTGCTGTGCACGAGCGCGCCTGGCTCTTCGCCTTTCTCATCGCGGCCGATGCGGTCATCTCTCTCGGCCTCATCAACGGAGGCCTCTCGTATCTCCTGCGCCTCCAGCGCGTTGACCCATCGCGTATTGCCAGCATCATCGCCCTGCTCTCTTTGCCCCACGCAATCTATTTCTTCTGGGGTCCGATCACCGACTTCCGGATGCGCCGCCGCACCTGGCTCATTCTCGCCGCCGTAGCGGCAGCCGTCACCTTCGTGGTCGCATTCCTGCAGCCGAATCTCGCCTCGCCGCGGGTTGTCTGGCTCATGTTTCTGGGCGCTTGCTTTGGCGTTATCGTCCCCGCGGCCTGTGGCGGGATCATGGGCACTCTCAGAAGCGAAGTCAATCGCCGCCGCGCGGGCAGCTTTTATCAGATCGGCTCACTTACCGTGGGAGCCATCGCCGTCTTTTCCCTCGTCTCGCTCTCCCCGCACCTGCGCGTTTCTTCGCTGGGCCTGTTCGTTGCGGCGATGATCGTTGCGCCGTCGCTCCTCGCTTTTGCCGCGCCGCGGCAGGAGTTAATCCGTGAATCCCATGCATCCCAAGCCATCGTCCACATCGGCCGTGAGTTCAAGCAGACTTTTCTTCGCTGGGAGGCGATCCCCTATGCGCTCCTAGTCACCGCACCGTTCTGCAGCGGCGCGCTGATCGGCCTGCTTCCCGGCCTGGCCACCGACTATGGCGTCACCGGCGCACAGGTGGCGTGGATCAACGGCCTGGGAGGCGCGCTGCTCACAGCCGCCGGCGCAACAATCGTCTCGTTCATTCCCGTCCGGATTCGCGCGACCATCGCTTTTCCCGTCTCCGGTCTGGTGAACGCTGCAACCATGGCGCTGTTCGCCGTCGGCCGTCCGCGCCCGGCAATCTACCTCACGGGCACCGTGCTCTTTCTCTTCACCATTGGCGCCGGTTATGCTCTGTTCACAGGCGTGAGCCTCGAGTTCCTGGGCGGATCCGGCAAAAGCGGCAGCTCGCGCTACGCCATCATCAACTCTCTTGGCAACTTGCCTGTGGTTTATATGTCCTGGATCGACGGCCGCGGCTATGCGCTCTGGGGTCCTCGCGGCATGCCGGCAATCGACGCGGTTGTCAGCGCCGTCGGGGCTTCGCTCCTTCTGGCGCACTTCGTATTCAGCCGCCGGCGGCAGGCGAAAAGGGCAGCATAGGCGCCCCTTACTGATCTCTCGGTTGCCGCAGGATCGGCCCGATCGCTTCCCGATTATCCGGCAGTGTGGGGTCCACCCGAAAATCCCACACTGACTCGCTGATGTCCGTCGGCGAAATGATCTCCACCAGCGCATACTCGCCGATCCTCAGCTTGTCCTGCGGTTCGATTTTCAGCCAGTGTTTGCCGGGCATCATTTCCACTTTCGTCGGGATGGTGTTCTCGTCCTGCGTCACGGCGCCTGTCGGGCTCAGATGCACTGCGCCCACAACGCGCACCGCCTGGCGCTCGTCGGCGCGCACGATCACAAATCCCGACTGCGCCGAGTGCGCGCCGTGCTTACCGTTGACCGGCTTCGCGCCATTGGTATTCACAGTGATGGGATGGGTCAGCACCGGCTCCTTCTCTTCTTCAACGCCCAGCGAGACATAAATTGCCGGGTCGTTCACGTGCAGAAACACCCTGGCGTGCGCGCCGTCCAGCTCCAGGCTCGCCTTCTGCGTGGCCAGCGGATTCAGCACGGCGATTCCCTTGCGGTTCTTTGCCTGCAAGGAGAGATCGGTCGGGTGCAGCTCCACCAGCTCCGGCGTGCCGTGGTACGTGTCGAGCACGAACACGCCGTCTTCATCGGGCAGCTCCAAACCCTCGGCTACCGCGGGCATGCGCGCACTCTGCTCCTGGCGCTCCTCGCTCTCTTCCTTATCAACATCTTCGGCCTCTTTCATGGCCGGCGAGATATCTTCTTGCACCAGATCTGCGTGTTCCTTCTCCCATTTGCGCGTCGCGTCCCAGTCCACCAGGTCCACGGGCAGTTCCTCCCAGTCTCCGCGCTCCTGCGAGAGGTAACGGACCCGATCGCCCACGATCTGGTAATCGCGCACCATCTGGTAGGAGCCGTCCTTCAGGATCAGCCTGTGATTCCTGCCCGTGCCCGGGACGCCCGGCTTGAGGGGCAGCGGCGTGGAATTGGAATCGGTTTGCTTTTGCTGCTGTTCTTCACTCTGGATCTGGATAGTCTGCGAGTCCTGAGTGCTGGAATTGCTCTGGTTACCCGGTCCGCTGGAACTGCTCGGAGCACTCTGCGCGAAGACTGCCATCCCGGCCAGCAGGAAAAGGGCCACTGAAACCGGTGCACGCCGCCGCACTTGCTGATAACCGACCATGGCAACACAGTTTAGACGAACCGAGCCCTCCGGCGTTGGCCTTACGGCAGGCTTTGCTGATCGCCCAAAGCGGGTCCAGCCGCATGGAAGGGTACTTTAGGGCAA
>JASHYS010000133.1 GCA_030042915.1 Acidobacteriaceae bacterium | reverse complement strand
CCGCGGCGCAACCGCATTCTGAGTGGGCTCTGCGTGGCGGTGCTGGTGGTTGAGGCGGGCGAGAACTCGGGCACGCGGGTAACGGCACGCTGCGCTGCCGAGCAGAACCGCGACCTGTTTGCCGTGCCCGGCAACGTCACCAACAAGGGTTCCTGGACGCCTAACACGTTGATAAAACAGGGCGCCAAGCTGGTTGCCACATGGGAGGACGTTTGGGAGGACCTGCCGTCGCAAGTGCGCCAGGAGCTGGAGGCGCAATCGCCCGCTGCATCCAAGGCCGAGGCTGGCGCATCCTTATTGGCTGATCCGGTGTTAAGACCGCAGGAAGCGATTGTGCTTGACGTGCTGCGCACCGACGAGAGCCTGCAGATCGATACGATTCTCGAGCTGCTGGAAACGCAACTCACATCTTCTGAGGTATTTACGGCGCTGTTCGAGCTGGAAATGGCTGGCCGGATTCGCCAGCTGCCGGGCAAGAACTACGTTCGGACGCTCTGAGAGCCTTCGAGATAAGCCTCTGGTGCGGAAGGGGTTAATGGCCTGGAAGAGGCTCGGCGGAACGATTGAGGCCCAGAACGCGGAATTTAGCCGCAGCGCGCCAAAGTTGCAGTAACTTTCAGGATGCATTTCCCGTTATGGATGCAAAGGGATGGATTTGCGGCAGGTTACGCGCCGCGCCGGCACCCTCGTGCCGCCAAGATTAGGAAGCCGGATGACGAAAAATGTCGGCAGCCGGTGGAAATCGGATGGCATTCCGTGGTAGCTTGCAACACTTGCGGCCAATTTTTTTTGAGGCAGGCGCGAAGAAAGACCGGAAATGCGAGAAATTTGAGCCGTAACTGGAACCGAAAGCCTGTTTGCGAGTCAAACATGGCTAACAGGCGAGAACGAGAGAGGCAATTGGGTTAAGGAATGGCAACGAGTAAATCATTGGTGATCGTGGAGTCGCCCGCCAAGGCGAAGACGATCGAGAAATACCTGGGCAAAGGCTTCGATGTGAAGGCCTCTGTGGGCCACATCATGGACCTGCCCAAGAACGAACTCGGCGTGGAACTGAAGAAGCGGACGTTCGAGCCGCATCTGGTGGTTTCGCCGGGCAAAGAAAAGGTTGTGGAGCAGTTGAAGAAGGCGGCGGCGAAGGCCGACGAGGTGTATCTGGCGCCCGACCCGGACCGCGAAGGCGAGGCCATTGCCTATCACCTTGCCATGCAGCTGGGAACCAACGCCAAAGAGCGCAAGAAGATTCGCCGCGTCACTTTCAACGAAATTACCAAGAAGGCGGTGCAGGAGGCTTTCGAACACTCGCGCGACATCGATCAGCATCTGGTGGACGCACAGCAGACGCGGCGCGTTCTCGATCGCCTGGTGGGCTACCAGATTTCTCCTCTGCTCTGGGACAAGGTGCGGCGCGGCCTTTCAGCCGGGCGCGTACAAACCGTGGCGCTGCGGTTGATTGTGGAGCGCGAGCGCGAGATTCGCGCCTTTCAGCCGGTGGAGTACTGGACGCTGGAGGCGTTGCTGCACCCCGAAAAGCGCGACGATGAGAAATTCAAAGCCAAATTCATCGGCGTGGGCGGTGAGCCGGCGCGCGTTGCCAACGGCACCGACAAGGACGGCAAAGAGCTGTTCATCACCAGCGCGCTGCCCGACAAAAAGACCGTCGACGAGGTGCTGGCCGCGCTGGAGAAGGCAGACTGGTCGATCACCGGCGTGCAGTCGCGCGAGCAGCAACGCCGGCCGCTGGCACCATTTATCACCAGCCAGCTGCAGCGTGACGCCGCCAACAAGCTGGGATTCAACGTGCGCCGCACCATGGGCGTGGCGCAGCGGCTCTATGAGGGCGTCGATCTTGGCGACGAAGGCACCACCGGCCTGATCACCTACATGAGAACGGATTCGCCGCGTGTGGCGCCCGAAGCCATCACGGCGGCGCGGGAATGGATTACGAAGCAATTAGGGGCGCAGTATCTGCCCGACTCGCCCAACACATACAAGGGCAAGAAAGATGCGCAGGACGCGCACGAGGCCATTCGCCCCACTGATGCGGCGCGAACGCCGGAGTCGGTGGCGAAATATTTGAGCGACGAGCAGTTGAAGCTCTACACCCTGATATGGAAGCGCTTTGTGGCGTCGCAGATGGTTCCGGCGGTGTACGACGTCACCACGGCCAACATCGCCGCAGCCTCGCGCGCGAACCAGAAAACCTACGACTTCCGCGTGAGCGGTTCGGTGATGCGCTTCGATGGATTCCTGAAAGTGTACGAAGTGTCTGAGGACAAGAAGGCTGAAGACGACGAGACGGCAAACCGGCTGCCCAACCTCGACGGCGTGACGACGCTGGGCCTGGACGAGCTGCTGCACGAGCAACACGCCACGCAACCGCCCCCGCGCTTCAACGAAGCTTCGCTGGTGAAAGAACTTGAAGAGAACGGCGTGGGCCGGCCGTCGACCTACGCGTCAATCATCAGCACCATCCAGGACCGCGAGTACGTGGTCAAGCACGGCGGCTCGCGCGGACGCTTCTATCCCACCGAAATCGGCGTGGTGGTATGCGATCTGCTGGTGGAAAACTTCCCGTACATCTTCGAAACGGCGTACACGGCCAAGCTGGAGACCGAGCTGGACGACATCGAGGAAGGCACCGAGAAGTGGACCGATCTGCTCAACGGCTTTTACGGATACTTTGAGAAGGAACTGAAACACGCCGGCAAACACATGCGCAACATCAAGCGCCTGGAGGAAGTGACCGGCGAGAAGTGCGAGCTGTGCGGGTCGCCTCTGGTGCTGAAGTGGGGGAAATTCGGCACCTTTTATGCCTGCTCGTCCTACAACAAGAAAGATCCCACCAGCTGCACGTTTACCAAGGAGAACATTGCGTCGAAGCCTGACTTGAATACGCCGGAGGCGCAGGAGGCAGGCGATACCGAAGAGTATTGCGAGAACTGCGGCAAGGTGATGGTGATGCGGCGCGGGCTTTTCGGGCCGTTTATGGCGTGCCCTGACTACAATGCCGATCCGCCCTGCAAGACCTTCCGCAAGCTGAGCTCGAAGCAGCAGCAAAAGCCGCCTGAGCCCACGGGCGAGGATTGCCCGGTGTGCGGCAAGCCGCTGGTCACGCGGCAGGGAGCCTATGGCGAGTTCGTTTCCTGCTCCGGTTATCCCAAATGCAAATACATCAAGCAGAACCTGATTGAAGGTATGAAGTGCCCCAAGTGCGGCGAGGGCGACGTGGCCGAGCGGCGCGCGCGGCGCGGCAACACCTTCTGGGGTTGCACGAATTATCCCAAGTGCGACTTCACCTCGAACCTGAAGCCGGTGGCAAAGAAGTGCCCCAAGTGCGGTAGCCCTTACCTGCTGGAGAAGACGCTCAAGTCGGGCGTGTATCTGGTTTGCCCCAACGCCAGGAAGTCAGCCGAGGAAGAGGCAGGGGCACGCAAGCGCGGCAAGAAAGTCGCCAAGGCGCCGGCTGAAGAGAGCAAGGTGGTCTGCGCCTACTCCAAGCGCATCGGCGACGCGCCGCCTCCGCCCACTGCAGAGACGCACGGGCCGGTGCTGGAGAAGGCGGAAGACAAGAAAGAGCTGCAGCCTGCGTAAAGAGACAGGGACCAAGGGACCAAGGGAATGAGAATGGAGGAAACGAGGGCGCGCCGAGATGGCGCGCCTTTCTTCTTTCCGTCGGATTTAAAACGCCGGTTGCGCCATCCTTTTCGTCCGCGTAGCGGACAAAAGGGTGGGATCGCACAGCCATTCGCTTGCGGGTTGCGGGGCCCCCGCGGACAGGTCCACGTCCGATCTTGTACCATGGGCTGCGGAGACGCCCATGGAACGCATGCTGGCCACACCGGCCGACGCCGAAATCATTCTCAAGCTTTACCAACTGCGCACCGAGCCGGTGATGCGCGAGGCGCGTGCATGGATTACGGGCGAGTTCTGGCCCAACACGGCGGCAGAGTTCTTTGCGGTCTACGAGAATCCCAAGGACCCGCACAATGCCTGGCTCAGGCAGGTGATTTCGTACTGGGAGATGGCCGCAGCCATGGTGGTGCACGGCGCGGTCTCAGCGGACCTGTTTGTGGACTGCAATGCCGAGGGGTTTTTTCTGCTGGCCAAGTTTACCCCTTTCCTCGACGCGGTGCGGGAAAAGACTCCCGCCTTTTTGACCAAAACGTCGGAGCTGGTCAACCGCTTTTCCACAGCCGCGCAGCGCTATGAGATAGTCCAAAAGCGCGTGGAAACGATGCGCAGCGCGCGCAAAGCAAAGTAAGAAACCCAATCTCCAATTCAGGTAGAACAGCGGCAGGCCCTTGTCGAAGTGAGGGTCGAAAGGGCATCATAGGAGCGGGTCAAGACTTCCCCGGAGGTTGTCAATGAAGCGTTCTGTTTGTTTGCTGATGGGCCTCTTTGCGTTGGCGGTGATGATGGTTCAAGCTGCCGACGCGACCAAGAGCACGGGATGGATTTCAGACTCCATGTGCGGCGCCCAGCACGCCGGAAGCGGCGCGGCCTGCGTGAAGAAATGCATCCAAGGCGGGATGAAGCCGGTGTTTGTTGACGGTGACAAGCAGGTATGGGCCATCGACAATCCGGATGCGGTGAAAAACTTCTACGGTGACCACGTGACCGTGACCGCAACCGAGGATGCCACTGCCAAGAGCATGCACATCGAATCCATCGTGGCGGCGAAGTAACGCTCCTGGGGTCAGCGGGCCACAAAAACTCACCGGCCGGCCAAATCTCTGCTAGGGTCGTATCGGCTCCTCCTGTCCGGCTACGTTGAAGCGCGTTTTGCTGCCGGCGGCAGGATGGGCCAGCAGCGACCGGAAAATCCATGGCACGAGCAATCTGGAACGGCAAGGTCATTGCCGAAAGCGACCAAACAATGGAAGTGGACGGAAATGTCTATTTCCCCGAGTCCAGCCTGAAGCGCGAGTTCTTTCGCCCCAGCTCCACTACGTCCACCGATCTGAGCACCGGCCAGAAGCGCTATATGACTGTAGTGATCGATGGCCAGGACAACCAGGATGCAGCCTGGTACTATCCCGACCCCAAGCCCGCGGCGCGCAAAGTCAAGGGCTATGTCGCCTTCTGGCGCGGCGTGGAAGTGGTGAAGTAACAGCCAATAGCCAATGGCCGGCGGGCTCAACGGCAGGCAACGTTCTTCGCCCCATCGCCTGGAAATGTACATTCTCACAGCTTTGCGCGGAGAGACAACGGGCCGCGCAGCCGTCTATCGGTTCTTTTTGCATCCAGAGAGCGACGACGCTCGAAAGCGCTCGACAGATCCCGACCTGAAACCGCTCTGGAACGACCCGCGCTTCAAGACGCTTACGGCTTACGCGCGGCAGCGCGCCGATGCCAAGGTAAAGGCAAAGTGAAAATCGAGGTTGCAGGCTTCACGCTGCGAACTAAGGGCTGTTTCTCAGCCTTACTCGCAGGTCAATTGCACTGATTGCGTGACGGACTGGGAAGGTTCGATCGCCGGAAAGGTTCCCGTCAGCGTCACGGCGTCATTGGTCGGCGCCAGGCACACGGCCGTTCCGTTGGTGGAGTTCTGGGCGCTGCTGATCTGAATGTCAGCCGGGTCGGGATTGGTCCATGTCGCGTAAGCGATCCATGACAACGCAGGTATGGCGCAATGGGAACCCGT
>JASHYS010000132.1 GCA_030042915.1 Acidobacteriaceae bacterium | reverse complement strand
CCAGTTGTGCCTGTTGGAAGCAGGCTATGTAGGCGGAGCGACCGAAGTTGAGATCGGTCCGCACGCAAGAACTAGGGGCAAGCGCGCTTGGCCGGGCGTGTCGCTACGAGCTGCAAGAAAACCTCGTAGCTTGCTTCCGCTATTAGCCGTTGGAAATGCGCCATGAACCGGGAATATTACCTTCTCTTTTTTGCGTTGACCTTGGCGCTCGTCGGCGCAATAATCGACGTCCAGCAACAACGAATACCCAACTGGCTTACCTATCCAGGAATTGTGCTTGGCTTCGGCCTGCGCACCGTGCTGTTTGGTTGGAAGGGTTTGCTGAGCGGACTAACAGGCTGTCTGTTGGCCGGCGGCATCATGTTTCTGTTCTATATGGTGCGGGCCATGGGCGCCGGCGACGTTAAACTCATGGCGGGAATTGGAGCCCTTGTGGGGCCCGGTCAAGCGGTCGGCGTGCTTTTGGCAACAGCTATTTGCGGGGGACTTTTGGCAATCGTTTACGCTCTGTACCGCGGCCGCATGATTTCGACCTTAAAGAATGTGGGAGCAGTCCTGCGGTTCCACGCTTGGGCGGGTGCGCAGGCTCATCCCGAATTGAATTTGGACAACCCGGCGGCGCTGCGCATGCCGTACGGTTTGGCAATCGCTCTGGGTACGCTTTACGCGTGCGTTATGGTTTGGTGGAGGTGATTTACGAAGCAGCGTCGGCTTGGTCTTGCTCTCGTGATGGCGCTGGTGATCTCACTGGCGGTTTCGTTCTTTCTCTACAACCGCATCAAACGGCAGTTTGCTCAATCGGTGCAGCCGTTGAAGATTGTGGCTGCAGTTAAACCACTTGATCCGGGAGCCACCATTTCGGCAGATGCACTGACCATGATCGACTGGCCGGTGAACTTCCCGCTGCAAGGCACGTTCAAGAATCCACAGGACGTAGTCGGCAGAGTGGTGGTGTTTCCGATAGCTGGTTCGCAACCCGTGCTCGATAACTTGTTGGCAGCTCCGGGTGCGGTGGGGTTAACTGCGAAGATTCCCGACGGAATGCGTGCGGTAGCGGTGGAAACCAATGATGTTACCAACGTCTCCGGATTCTTGTTTCCGGGCTGCCACGTCGATGTACTCGTGACGTTTCGCCCGGAGAACGGCAGAGGAGATCAGGAGGATCTGACCGCCACCGTTCTGCAGAACGTCGAAGTGCTGAGCACCGGCGAAAGACTGCAGCCGGATCCTTCCGGCAAACCGCAGAAGGTGCGGCAAGTAACCATGCTGCTGAATCCGGATGACGCCCAAAAGCTGGTGTTGGCTGCCAATAAAGGCACGGTGCAGTTCGTGCTTCGTAACGGAACCGATCAAGCACAGCAGATACACCGTCCGATACAAATGAAAGACTTGCAAACCTTTGGCGCGGCGCCGACAACGGTGGCTGTGAAGAAAGCGCCTCCTCCTCCTAAGCCTCAGGCCGTCTATGAGGTAGAGACTTACGATGGTACCAAGAAGAACACAGTGAAGTTCTAAGAACACTGTGGAAACGGAGCACTCGTGGCACTGAGCAGACGTAGCAAGAATGGTTTCTCCTGGAGAGGCATGACCTGCGCGCTGTTCGCGTGTACTGCGTTTTCCTGCGCTACGTTGAAGGTAGCGGCGCAGGATCAGCCCGCAACGCAAACCCCCGCAACGCCGGCTCCCGCCCCGGCGCCGCAGCAGGGAGGTCAGGGACCTGAGAATATTCACATCGTTGTTGGGCACTCCTTGCTGATTCGCACCCCGAGCCGTGTAAAGCGTATCCTCACGGGTAATCCAGCAGTTATCGAGTCGGTGGTCACCTCGCCGGCGGAACTGGTGATCACGGCCAAGTCCCCGGGCAGCAGTAGCCTTATGTTGTGGGATGAGGCTGGGCGCACCCGCAGCCTCGATGTCTACGCGGATTTGGATGTTTCTTCGTTGCGCAACAGCTTGGACGAGTCTTTTCCGTCAATGAGCGTGGACGTCCAATCAGAGGCGGACAAGGTGGTGTTGGTCGGTACCGTCCCTTCGAAAGATGTTGCCGATCAGATGTTGAAGATGGCCGTCAACTTTTCTAAGGAAGTGGTGGACGGATTGCGAGTGACCCCGCCTCCCCCTCCAAGTCGCAAGCAGGTGATGCTGAAGGTGCGCTTTGCCGAAGCGGACCGCACGAAAATGACCCAGTGGGGATTTAACCTGTTCAGTACCGGCGCAGCCAATACGATTGGGACGGTAAGTACTCAGCAGTTTGGGCCTCTGGCGGTTCAAACGGGCTCCTCCGGTACCACGAATCCTACAGGTACGCCTCAGCAATTTAGTATCTCGAATTTGCTTAATATATTTGTTTTCCGACCCGACATCAACTTAGGTGCCACGATTGCAGCCTTGCAGGAGAAGGACATACTGCAGATCCTGTCGGAGCCCAACTTGATGGCGATGAGTGGACAGCCGGCTCACTTCCTGGCGGGCGGTGAGTTTCCGTACCCAGTGGTGCAGGGGGGTACGGCCGGCACGGTCCCGGCGATTACGATTCAGTTCCGACCGTATGGTGTAAAGCTGGAGTTTGTCGGTACCATTGAGGACAACAATACGATTCGCCTCAAGGTTGCCCCAGAGGTTAGCACTCTCGACTATTCCAACGCGGTGACGATTTCCGGATTTGTGCTGCCGGCAATTTCTACACGGCGGGCCGAGACTGAGGTCGAACTGAAAGATGGGCAGAGTTTTGGTATCGCGGGTTTATTGGACAAACGGGCTACTATAGAGCTCAGTAAGGTACCGGGAATCGGAGACATACCGATTTTGGGTGAACTTTTCAAGTCCAGAAACGTCAACTTCACCAATACCGAGCTGCTCGTGCTGGTAACGCCCACCATTGTCGACCCGGTGGAAGGGCAACCCGCCACGTCGGCAGAGCCGCAGGTTACAATGCCCGCGCAGCCTATGGACAGCAATTCATTTGACAAAGGGTTACCTTACGCGCCCAAGAACCCAGGGACGGCAAAGTAATTATGGCTAGCGAACAGACATTGATCCAAGGCTCACGCAGTTCCGAGCTGCGCATTGGCATTCTGTGTGTGGGTATTGATCCCGTATCGCGTGATACCCTCG
>JASHYS010000131.1 GCA_030042915.1 Acidobacteriaceae bacterium | reverse complement strand
AATGACCAGAACCAGGAAGCCGCCAATGCAGCACCCGACCAGCAACACGCGCGGCTGGGAGTTTCTGTGAGCAACCTGACGCCGGACATGCGGCAGCAGTTCAACATTCCTGACCAGGTGAAAGGCGCGGCCATCGAAAGCGTGCGTCCGGGCAGCCCAGCCGACGATGCCGGCCTGACCACGGGCGATGTGATTCTTGAAGTGGACCGCAAGCCGGTCGAGGACGCCGACAACTTTGTAAACCAGGTGCACGCGGCGCCGGCAGGCAAAGACATTCTGCTGCTGGTGTGGTCGAACGGCGGAGCCAGCTACCGGGTTGTGCATCCGGAGCAAAGCTCGGGGATGTAAGAAAGGCTGAGTTAACGGGCTGGCAAAAGTGAGGGCCAAGCAACCCGGCGCTGCAAACGAGTGAAGAAAATGAAGGAGTTAAGCATGCTGCGAAACCCTCAAAGGCGAATGTAAGCATCGAAGGTTAGCGGGGCTGGCGAAGCGAGATAGAGACCGGCCCCGCTCGGCGGGAGATTTGGCGGCTCCAGGGCGATTTACCCTTGGAACCGCCGTGGCCGGGCCGTTGCCCATGGTCGGTTGGTTGAGTTTGGGCAACTCGGGCGCTCAATTCCGGGGTTCGGGGGGACAACCGGGTTGAGCGCCACGTATTTGAGCCAGCGAATACCAACAGCAAAGACACCGAGGGATCAAAACAGCGAGCCAGCAAGCGGGCCAGTCGCAGCTCGCGCAACGTATCTAAAGTACAGCATTTAAATCTGTTAACCAAGCGCCGGCGGCGCTGGATTCCTTGTCAAGAACGCCGGGCCTCCCACAATATAGTGTGAGCCAGATCACTGCTGAAAATTAGGACTGGATTTGTCGTATATTAGAGAAGGAAATTAGGACTGAATTGGTCGTATTTAGTAAGGGCTATTCGGTCCAACAAGAGATTTTCCCCGCTGCAACCATCAAAACAAAGGCTAAGCCGTGAGAAAGTGGGACAACCTGTTCGGTCTTTTGTTTCGCCCCAGCGCGGTGGTTGTATTGCGCCTGAGCGCGGCCATTTTTCTGACGGCTGCGGTAAGCGCCTGGGCCAGCGTGACCGGGTCCATTTCCGGCACGGTCACCGACCCCTCGGCCCGTGGCGTGACGCGAGCCCAGGTGACGGCGCGCGAGACGAGCACCGGGATCTACTATCAGGTTTCCACCGATTCGAGCGGCCGCTACACCTTGCCGATGGTGGCTGCGGGCCGTTACGACCTCGAGATCAAGGCCACCGGGTTCACTGCCTATCAGCGCACCGGAATCATCGTCGATGCGGGCGCGGCTCTCACCATTGACGCAGCTCTGACGGTGAGGGGCGATCGCCAGACCGTCACCGTTGCCGATGACGCACTCCACGTTGAAACCACGAGCACGGAACTGGGCCAGGTGATTACGGGAAGGGAAATGGTTTCGGTTCCTCTCGACGGCCGCAGCTTTACTGATCTGCTCTCGCTCCAACCCGGCGTAGCACCCGCCAGCGCCATCACATCCAGCACCATCCAGGACGTGGGCGCCACTATTCTCGATCCGTCGGGCACGCTCAACCCCGGGAATCTCTCGGTGAACGGCCAGCGCGAGACTGCCAACTACTTCAGCGTGAACGGCAGCGATGCCGAAGAGGACGTGAACGCGGGCACGGCGATTGTTCCCAACCTCGATGCGATTGCGGAATTCCGCATGGTGGCCGGCAACTTCGATGCCGAGTACGGCGAGTACAGCGGCGGCCAGATCAGCGTGGTGACGAAATCGGGCGGCAACCGGTTCCATGGCAGCGCCTTCGAGTTTTTGCGCAACACGGATGTGGACGCGCGCAATTATTTTTCGCCCACACGCGGCGCGTTCGAGCAAAACCAGTTCGGAGCAACGGCAGGCGGCCCGATTCGCCGCGATCGGATGTTTTATTTCGTCGATTACCAGGGAACGCGCCAGACCGAGGGCATCGACACGGGAGACATCAGCGTCCCCTCGGATGCGGATCGCACGGGCAACCTGGATGACTTTGGCAACAGCCCGTCAGGCAATCAACTGAGCGGCGCGGTCAGCGGTCCTTATCTGGCGTCGCTTTTGACCCAAAAGCTCGGCTACACGGTGAGCCAGGGCGAGCCATATTATTTCGCGGGCTGCAGCGCCGCCAACGCGCAGGCCGGGCAATGCGTATTCGGTGACGCCGTCATTCCGCAATCGGCATGGTCGGTGCCGGCGCAGCGCATGCTGCAATACATTCCCGCGCCCAACACGCCCGCGGGGGTATTTGCCACCTCGGCCTACGACCAGACGGTGCGCGACGACAAGGGCGCCGCGCGCGTCGACCTGAACTCCCGCATGGGTCTTGCCTCGGCCTACTACTTCATTGACGATTTCAGCCTGGTGAATCCATATCCGGTGGCACAAAGCGGCTCCAGCGTTCCCGGCTTTGCGGCCCTCACCACCGGCCGCGCGCAGCTATTTGCTCTTGCCGACACCAAGACACTGAGCCCCACGCTGGTGAACGAGATGCACTTGAGCTTCATGCGCGACAACACCAATCTTGGCCAGCCCATCGGCGGGCGCAACGTGAGCCTGGTTTCGCAGGGCTTTGAAAACGCCAACGGAACTGCGAGTATCGTGGCGCTCGACCCCAATGGCCAGAATGTGGAGAATCTGAACTTCAACGGCTACTCAACCGGTGCAGCGGCCAATCAACTCGTTCAGGTGAACAATACCTACCAGGCTTCCGACAACTTTTCGCAGGTGCACGGCAGGCACACGCTCAAATACGGCGCCGAATTCCACGCCGACCAGATCAACGCCGCGCCCATTGCGCAATTCAACGGGAACTTCGTTTTCTCAGGCACCGAGACAGGCGTGGACTTCGCCGACTTCCTTATCGGCGTTCCCAGCCAGTACAACCAGAGCCAGCTCAACCCGTTCTACGCGCGCAACAAATATGTCGGCGTCTTTGCGCAAGACAGTTTCCATCTCCGCCCCAGCCTCACTCTCAACTACGGCCTCCGTTGGGACCGCATTGCGCCATGGAGTGAGAAATACAACCAGATCTCCACATTTGTTGCCGGCGCACAATCGCAAGTGTTTCCCGGCGCACCTGCCGGCATTCTCTTTCCGGGCGATCCCGGCATTCCCTCCACGCTGGCCCCTGTCGATCGCTTCGATCTATCGCCGCGCGTCGGCCTTGCCTGGTCTCCGCACGTCGGCGAATCCGGTCTGGCCGCGAAGCTGCTGGGCACGCCCGGCTCAACCAGCATTCGCGCCAGCTTCGGCAACTTCTACACGGCCATCGATGCTGCAGCCATCAGCCTTCTGGCTGCCAACGCTCCCTACGGCACCACCTACACCAGCCCCGCGCCGCCGCTGTTTGCCACGCCTTTCATCACCGCGGCCGACGGCACGAACAACGGCCAGCCCTTCCCCTATACCTTTGCGCCGCTCGACTCGTCGCGCAGCCACCCCGACGCGAATATCGACTGGAGCGCGTACGAGCCCATCAGCGGCATTCCCGGCTACGACATTCACAATCGCACGCCGTACACCGAAGAGTGGATGCTTTCGCTGGAGCGCCAGGCC
>JASHYS010000130.1 GCA_030042915.1 Acidobacteriaceae bacterium | reverse complement strand
CCTCAGTCACTGTGACCGGCGCAAACGGCGAGCCCGCCGGCGGCGTGATCACCATCGAAGACAGCTCGCGCCAGCTGGCTCAGGCAGTGCTGAACAGCAACGGCGGGGCCGAGACGGCCTTTGCGCTCTCGGGCGGAAATCACTCTTTGCGCGCCGTCTATGCGGGTGAAGCATCGCACCTCGCCTCGGCTTCGCGCTCGACGAATGTCAGCGCTCAAGCTGCGTCTGCACCAAGCTTTACTCTCTCCCTTGCAGCCGTGTCGCCCTCCACGCTGCCCCTAACGCTTTCCCCCGGAGCATCGGGCACCATCGCTGTCACCATTACGCCGGAAGGCAACTCCGCCCTCACGTCGCCGATGTTCGTCACCCTTTCCTGCTCGGGGCTTCCCAGCCTTGCCAGCTGCACCTTTACGCCCGAAACCATCGAGATCCTGGCCACCACACCCACAAGCTGCGCCTCGAGTTCGCCTGCACCGGCCTGCCCGCCGGTCAGCTCCATGCTGGTTCAAACAGAGGAAATGGTCACCAGCCGGGCGTTGCCGCCAAGCCGTCCTGTGCACAGGACCGTTGACTGGGCAATTCTCTTGCCCGGCCTGCTCGGCCTGGGTGGGCTCGCATGGGGAACGCGCCGCCGCCGCTGGCCGCAACGCTTGGCGCTGGTTGCGCTCGTTGGCTTGGTCACAACTCTCTCGGCGTGCAAACCGCTCTACAACTTTTACGAAGAGGGCCCCGCTCACCCGCCGGCCACTCCGGCAGGCACCTACACCGTCACCGTCACCGGGCAATCAAGCAACAGCGTCAGTGCCATCACCAACTCCACCACCATGGTGCTGACCGTGCAATAGGAACCTGCCAGCATGAAGCGCCGGCATTCCCTCCCCGCCGAGGTCTACGCGCTTGTTGAACGAACGCCGGCCACAGTGCTTCTTGAGGCCGAAAATCAAATCGGCTCCAAGGCTGGTGAAAAACCCTGGACGCAACTGTTTGCGGCTCCAGTGCGTATTTGTGCGGCCCACACTGCAAACGAGATTCCCAAGCTTTTTGCCGAAATTGAGCGCGAGGTAGCTGCGGGCCGCTCGGCTGCGGGCTTCTTCAGCTATGAATGTGGAAATTGTTTTGAGCCGAGGGCCACCACCCGCCCCGCGCTTGACGGCCAGCCGCTTGCGTGGTTCGGCATTTACGAACGCAGTTTTGTCTTTGATCACAGCACCGGTCTGTTCGTCGATGGCGAGCCGCCCGAGCTGGCCCGGTTCCGCGTTGAAGCGCAAGCGGCCGCAGAGAACTCGCCCCACCCGCCCGAGCCTGAGCCGGAAATCACCGCCGAGTTCGCTCTGACCGCATCCGAATACGCCCAGCGCATCGCTGCCATTCATGAGTTGATTCGCGCCGGAGACGTGTATCAACTCAATTTCACCGCTCCCTTTCACATCAGGGCGTCTGGCCGCATCGCCGCGCATTACGCCAGACTACGCGCGCGGCAGCCCGTCAATTACGGCGCGTTTCTCCATTGGCAGCCTGGCCGCCACATTCTCTCGTTTTCGCCGGAGCTGTTCTTCCGCGTCAACGGCGACTGCCATGGCGGGCGGCAGATCGTCACTCGCCCCATGAAGGGCACCGCGCCGCGCGGCCGCACCACGCGCGAAGACCACCAAATCGCAGAGTGGCTGCGCAACGACCCCAAGAATCGCAGCGAAAACCTGATGATCGTCGATCTGTTACGCAACGACCTGGGCCGGCTGGCGCAGTTCGGCAGCGTGCGTGCCGACACACTCTTCGAAGTCGAGCGTTACCCCACGCTCTGGCAGATGACTTCAACGGTGAGCGCCAATCTGCGGCCTGACGCCGGTTTTCTCGACATCTTTCGCGCTCTTTTTCCCTGCGGGTCGGTCACTGGCGCCCCCAAAATTCGCGCCATGCAGCTGATTGCCGAGCTTGAGGCCGCGCCACGCGGTGTGTATACCGGGGCCATCGGCTTTTTCTCGCCGTGCCAGACCGTCTTCAACGTGGCCATCCGCACGCTCCAGCTTGAAGACGGGCGCGGTACCATGGCCGCCGGCAGCGGCATCGTCATCGACTCCGACCCCGCGGAGGAATTCCGCGAGTGCCTCCTGAAAGCGAAGTTCCTCACCGGCCCGGCCCATCGCACAACGGAGCCATTCGGGCAGCCTGACAGTCTTTTCCTCATCGAAACGCTGCTTTGGGATGGCGCCTATCCGCTGATCGAGCTCCATCTCGACCGGCTCACGGATTCAGCCGAGTATTTCGGCTTCGCCTGCGATCGTGAAGCGGTTCGAGCCGCGCTCGAACAGCACGCGCAGCAATTCACCGATCCCGCTCCACGAAAAGTGCGTCTCCTTTTGCTCGACGCCGACGGAAACCTCAAAATCGTGAGCGAAGTCCTCACCCAGGCCAGCGATGCGAACCGCATCGGCCGCGTGTGCATCGCCGCCAAACGCACCGATCCCGCCGATCCCACGCTTTACCACAAGACCACGCAGCGTCCCGTCTACGCTCTGCATTTACTCCAGGCCACGCAGCGCGGCTTCGACGATGTGATTTTCCTGAATCTGCGCGGTGAAGTCACTGAAGGCGCTATCAGCAATGTTTTTGTCGTGAAAAACGGCCGCTGGTTCACCCCGCCCATCGCGTGCGGCCTGCTCGCCGGCGTCTACCGCCGCTATCTGCTCGAAACGCGGCCGGGCATTGAGGAGCGGGGCCCCCAGCGACAGGTCCTGGTCGCCGGGGTGCAGGAGCGGGGCCCCCAGCGACAGGTCCTGGTCGCCGGGGTGCAGGAGCGGGGCCCCCAGCGACAGGTCTTGGTCGCTGGGGTGCAAGAGCGAGCGCTGACTCTCGACGATTTGCGCACCGCCGACGCCATTTATCTCACCAACGCCGTCCGCGGCCTGCGCCGCGTTGAGATCGACTGGAACGCCGCCAGCCCAGACTGGCCGTTCGCGATTGATGCCTGATTGCTCACTCTCCGCTTTTCAAGTGGACTGTATTCCTATTCCCTATTGGCTACTGGCTGCTCCCTGTCACTCCGGCCGCATGACCACCTTGATCGCTTCGCCCGATTGCAGCAGCTCCATCGCCTTTTTGAATTCGCTCAACTTAAGCCGATGCGTGATCACCGGCTCCAGGTTCAGCTTGCCGGTCGCCAGCAGCGCCTCCATCTGGAACCACGTCTCGAACATCTTGCGGCCGTTGATGCCCTGCACCGTTGCGCCCTTGAAGATGATGTCGCGGGCAAAGTCGAGCTCGAATGGGCGCGACGGGATACCCAGCAGCGAAGCCCGCCCGCCGGTGCGCAGCAGCGCGAAACCCAGGCGCATGGCCTCGGGATGGCCCGACATTTCCAGCAAAACGTCCACGCCGGTGCCGCCGGTGGCCTCAAGAATCTGCTTCTCTACCGCATCCGTGGTGGGATCGAGAGCCAGCTCGGCGCCCATCTCCAGCGCCACGCGCCTGCGATGCGCGTTCACCTCCGTGGCAAAAACACGCGCCGCCCCGCACGCTTTGGCCACAGCAATCGAAAACAATCCGATCGCACCGCAGCCCGTCACTGCCACCGTCTTCGCGGCGATCGGCCCCGCCAGCACAGTGTGCACCGCGTTGCCCAGCGGGTCCAGCAGCGAAGCGTAGTCGTGCGGAATGTGCGGCGACAGCTTCCAGATATTCGATTCCGGAATGACAGCGTAGCCGGCGAATGCGCCGTCGGCATCCACGCCCAGGATGCGCACATGCTGGCACACATGAGCCAGCCCGGTGCGGCATTGCAGGCACTTGCCGCAGGCCACGTGCATCTCTGCGCTTACCAGGTCGCCCTCGCGCACCGTCGTCACGCCCTGGCCCAGCGCAGCCACCACCCCCGCGAACTCGTGCCCCGGAATCAGCGGCGGATGAATGCGCCCCTTGGCCCATGGATCCCAGTTGTAAATGTGCAGATCGGTTCCGCACACGCTCGCCGTCTGCACCCGCACCAGCACTTCGCCGGGGCCGGGAGTGGGAACGGGGACTTCGCGCAGCTCGATGCCGGGCCCCGACTTGGTTTTCACAACAGCCTGCATCGTCGCCGCCATGACAGCCATTCCTCCTGAAACTGTGAACATCCAAGTCTATCAACTGGCGCAGGTCGCACTCGTGCGCGAAAAACTTCTGCACTTCCTTTTGAAAGTTCGACACCGGGCGTAAAGGCATCTTCCCTTCAGGTGCGGCCCTTGCCGTCGTGCACAGTGTGGCCGCAACCTGCCAGAATTGCCGCTCGCGCTGGTCTTTGCGTACGGGGATGGGGTTTCAGCTTGCGGCCGGCGCTGCGGGTTTTTCGGCGGGCTCGGCCTCCGCCATCGTCTGTGCCGCGTGCACCTGCTCAATCTCGCCAATCAGCTCAGCCACCTGCTGCCGCTTGCGCTCGCTCAGATCCAGGAAGCGGATGCCTACTGTGTTGCGGTTGTGAATGGCCTGGATGACGCCGCCGAGTCGAAAGGGCAAGCCCTCCAGCCGAAACTCCGTCTCCACGCGCGTGAAGATGCCCACCGGAAATCGCTCCTCGGTTCGAATACGGCAGCCACTCTCGCTCAGG
>JASHYS010000009.1 GCA_030042915.1 Acidobacteriaceae bacterium | reverse complement strand
CCGCCGGAAGGCATGGCTTTAATCAGGTCGGCGCCTTCCTTGTAATGCAGCCGCACCACCTTCCGCGCCTCATCGGCGCCATTGAAGATGGATTGCAGCGGGCCGGGATCGCCCTGCAGTTTCAGGCTCAGGCCATTTGTGCCGTCGGCGTGGCCTCCCGTGGTGCTCATCGCGGGTCCGGCGGTAAAGATCCGCGGGCCGATCACCGTGCCGGCCGCGATTTCCTCGCGCAGCGCGACCGTATCGTAGTCGGTGTCGCCCACGTTGCGCACCGTGGTGAATCCTGCCAGCAGAGTGCGGCGCGCATAGAGCGTGGAACGCAGCACCAGATTGGCAAAGTTGACTTGGGCGCGCTCCTGGTAGGATTTAGGGCCGAGCTGATCGTCCAGATGAACGTGGTCGTCGATCAGCCCGGGCAGGCAGGTGGCTCCGGCCAGGTCAATGACCGTCGCGCCGGCCGGACTCTCCGTGCCCGCTTCAACCTTCTGAAATCTGTCGCCGGAGACGAAGACCGTCGAAGGTCCCAGCATCTTTCCCGCCGCGCTGTCAAAGAGGTTGGGGCAGTGCACCACCGTGACCGGCGCAGTCGTTTCCTGCGCCAACGCGGCGACAGAGGCGAACGATGCGACAACGAGAGCCATTGCGAAAGCTGCGCGATGCAGATTCATGAAAATCTCTCCTTGGTTTTTGGCAGACGGGGAACTGGATGTTGCCCTTCCATCTTAGAACGCCGACAGAGACTCTAAGGCCAGAGCTGGTTGCATAAATCCGATTTGAAAGAGCACGGCTCATCGGGGCCCCCGGCGACCGATTCTTGGTCGCTGGGGTGACTTGAGCCGTGCCGTGAGAAGCTGCGTAAACATTGGGGGCTTTAGCCCCTGAGGCGGGTTCCGATTCGGGACGGTCCCCGGCCAGGTGGTGCTGAAGTGAATCCACCGGCACTTCCCCGCTGCGCCGTCTCAACCATTCCCCCGATTGATCGATGAAATATAGGAAGGGCAACTGAGGCGGAATTGTACCGCCGGCATCCTTGCCGGCTGTCGTGCGGGCGTCCTCGCCCGCACCCGCCAAATGAGGGAGGTGCCGTGATCCGGCAGGCCATCTCGTGCGATATCTGCGCTGCCGAAAAGCGGCAGACCAACCACTGGTTTGTGGCCTACGAGCAGGGCGGCGAGCTCCGCGTCAGCGGATGGAGCTCCCGCCATCGATTGCGCCCAGGGTCCAAGCATCTCTGCGGCCAAACTTGCCTTCATAAGTTAGTGGACGAGTTTATGGCTAAATCGATCGCGGTGCGTGCGCGGCGTGCGGCCGAGAATGACGAGCTGGAAATGGAGTTGCCTGAACCGGCTCGGAACCTGCCTGCGCCGCCGGCTGCGCCCGAGAACGATGCAAGCCTGACGTCCACTGCGGCGTTTGTCGAAGACGAGGCGTCGTCAGCGCGTTTGCTGACAACAGCCGTCGTCGTACCCGCGGTTTTGCCGGTGACGGTTTTTCACCCCAGCGAGCCAAAAGCAGCCTCATCGGGGGTTCTTGCGCTGCACCCCGATGAGCCAAGAGCGGACTCGCTGGGGACTCCGGTAATCGACCCGTCGTCGGGCGTCCCGGTAATCCATCCCAACAACCACCCGTCCCCCCAACCTCGCGATCCAACTTCGCCCGCAGGCGATCACAGGAGTGGGGAGGCGCCGGCATCTCGTCCGCAGCCTGAGCTCGTGATGATGCCGGCACGAGCGCACGAAACCATATCCGTCCCCACCGACACCCTCCGTTACGCCTCGCGGCGCTGGCGCGCTGAAGCGTGGGAGCGGGAGCGAGCGCGAACTGCGCGCCATTGAGCACCGGCCCGGCATCGCCCAGCGCCGCCGCTCCAGCGCGTCGTCGTTTTGAAGATTTTTTTTTGAAAGGAATTTCCTATGTGGATCGATTTGACCGTGGCTCTTCTGGCGCTGCTTCCCATGCTGACCACCCGGCCCGCGCAGGCCCACGCAATGATGCCAACCCGCGAGTAACCGGAACCACACCGACGGTTGCCCCATCCTAACGGCGCCTTTGTTTTTGCCGTTAGGGTGGGATCGCACGAACCCCTCACCCCGCCAGCAGCTTCATCAGCCCCGCTTCGTCGATCACGCGAATCTTCAGCTCGTGCGCCTTGTCGAGCTTTGAGCCCGCCTCCTCGCCGGCCACCACGTAGCTCGTCTTCTTGCTCACTGAGCCCGCCACTTTTCCGCCGGCGGCCTCGATTTTTTCTTTGGCCTCCTCGCGCGTCAGGTTGGGCAGCGTGCCGGTCAGCACAAAGGTCAGGCCGGCAAGCTGCGAGGTGCGCTTCTTCCTCTCGGCTTTCATCGCCACGCCGGCCTCCCCCAACCGCTCTACCAGATCGCGATTGGCCGGGCGCGAGAAAAAGTCGAGAATGGCTTCCGAGATGCGCGGGTCCACTTCTTCCACGCGCTCCAGCTCCTCAGCCGTGGCATCCATCAGCGCATTCATTGAGCCGAACTCTGCGGCGAGCAACTCGGCGGTGCGCTCGCCCACAAAGCGAATTCCCAAACCCATGATGACCCGCGCCAGGCCCGCTTTTTTCGAATTCTGAATCTCGTTGAAAAGCGTTTGCGCCGATTTTTCGGCAAAGCGCTCGAGGCCGGCGAGCTCATCCACGGTGAGCGAATACAAGTCGGCCACGCTCTTCACCATGCCGCGCTCGAGCAGTTGCGCTACCGCCGCGTCGCCCAGACCTTCGATGTTCATCACGCCGCGCGAGGCAAAGTGGAGCAGCGACTCGCGCAGTTTGGCCGGGCAGTCCAGGTTCACGCAGCGCCAGTCGGCCTCGCCCTCTTCGCGCACCACAGGGCTGCCGCACTCAGGACAGTCCGAAGGGAATGAGAAGCGGAGCCTCCCCCGCGGATGATCCTTGTCCTCCATCACCCCGGCCACTTTCGGAATCACGTCGCCGCCGCGCTCCACCTTGACCCAGTCGCCGATCTTCAGGCCCATGCGCTCGATGAAATCGGCGTTGTGCAGCGTGGCGCGGCTCACGGTGACGCCGCCCACAAACACCGGGCGCAGCATGGCGGTAGGAGTGAGCTTGCCGCTGCGTCCCACCGTGATCATGATGCCTTCGAGCTGCGTGACGGCCGACTGCGCGGTGAACTTGTAGGCGATGGCCCAGCGCGGCGCGCGGCCCGTGTAGCCCAAGCGCTGCTGCGTTGCATGGCTGTTAACTTTAAACACCACGCCGTCGATTTCGTAACCCAGCTTGGCGCGGCGGCTTTCGGCGTCGTCGATAAACTTCATCATCTCGTCGACCGTGCGCACGCGCCCGCGATGCGGATTCACACGAAAGCCGAGCGCGGTCAGTGCGTCGAGCGTGGCCGTCTGGCCGGCGGCAAAATACTCGCCATCCACGAGCAGGAAGTAGGCAAAGAAGACCAGCCCGCGCGTGGCCACGATGCTCGGGTCGAGCGTGCGCACCGTTCCCGCCGCCGAGTTGCGCGGATTGACAAAAGCCGGCAGGCCTTCGCGCTCGCGCTCCGCGTTGGTGCGCTCGAACGCCGCTTCGGGCATCACGCACTCGCCGCGCACTTCAAATCCCTGCCCCTGCGGCACACGGGCCTTTTGGAGTTGCGCTTTCGTGATGCTCAGCGGCACACTGCGCATGGTGCGGATGTTGGTAGTGACGTCTTCGCCGGTCTGGCCGTCGCCGCGCGTCAGGCCCGCGGCCAGTTGCGCGCCGCCGTTGGGCGCGGCGGCGTAAAGCAGCGCCACGCTCAGGCCGTCCAGCTTCAGCTCCGCCGTGTATTCCACTTGAAGGCTGCCCGCCAACTCGTGCACGCGGCGGTCCCAGTCGCGCAGCTCATCTGCGGTATATGCATTGTCGAGCGAGAGCATGGGCCGCGAGTGCTGCGCCTTGCGGAAGCCTTCGGCCGGCTTGCCGCCCACGCGCTGCGTCGGCGAGTCGGGCGTGATCAGCTCGGGATGCTCCGCTTCCAGGCGCTTCAATTCATTCATCAGCGCGTCGTACTCGGCATCGCTGATCTCGGGGGCGTCGAGAACGTAGTAGAGATGCTCGTGATGGCGCAGTTCATCACGCAGCTTTTCGATTTTACGCGTGATATTGGGCGCGACGGCGGTCCCGGCCATAGTGAGAATTATAGTGAGCGGGCGGACCCGCGACGGCTCGCGTTCAGTTCAGGCCGCTTTGCGTGGCTTTGACCAGCGTCGCGCCGTTCTTGGTGGCGTAATACACGCTTGAGGCCTGCCCTGCGTTGCTGTCGTTATCGACGATCACGCCGGTTGACCCACCCGCCGCCGCGATGGCTGTGGTTGAAGCACCGACCGCCGGAAAACCGTTGGTGATGTTCAGGCTCATCACGCAGCCCGCAGTTCCACCTTGCGTCGCAGCGATGCAGTTATTGGTGACGCCTGCAAACAGAAGGTCCTCAGCGAGCGCGGCGTTATAAAACTCGGTGACCGGCGACGCATCGCTCGTGCCGCTGGCGAGAGCGGCCGAAGCGCTTGCACTCGAGTTCAGCACGCCGTTGGCGTTGAATCCCACGCTATATAAAGTCGGCAACGTCCCCGTTCCGGTTCCGGCCACATAGAGCAGTGGCGTGCCCGCACCGATGTACCACGCATTGTTGAAGTCCAGCCCATATGGGCCCGTGTACGTCGTCGTTCCGGCGCCCACCGGCACGGCAACGCTGCTGGCCAGGCTGGTGGGCAGTTGCACCACCAGTGCGTTACTGCCGTTGTTGTTGAACGTCGCGTAAACCATCTCGTCCACGCTGTCGACGATGACCGCATTCAGCGAGGTGGCGCCGGAAGCAAGAATTGGACCATAGGTAACAGTGGGCGAAGCGCCCGTGTCCGCGACGAAATCGATCCCTCCATTGCTGTCGGTAAAGAACACTTTATTCGAGGTTGAGTCATATACCGGCGACGAAGGAACAGCCGAAATGGCAACCTGCCACACGATTTCCGGAGCGCCTCCTCCAAAGACATTGCCGATTTTGTACAGATATCCCGAACCACCCGACGCGTAGGAGTAGGTGGTGACATAGGCGGCGTTGGAGGCATAGTCGATGAACGGCGCGCTGGTGGAGCTCTGGTTGGTGGCGCCTCCATCGGGCGAGAGCAGCACATGCTGGTCGACCGCGTTGTTGCCGCCGCCGCTGCCGGGTACAACCGCCGCTGTCGCGCTGGAACCGTTGCTTCCCGTGGTGCCCAGCGTCAAAACGTGGAAATAGGAACTCGCCGTAAGCAGATTCTCAACGTAAGCGATTTGCGTGCCGTCGAGCGAAAGCGCGACGGAAGCAGGCACTTCGCCGCTGCCTGAGGCGTAGGCGAACAGGACATTCGGCCCCGTTCCGGCACAATAGCCGCTTCCGGGCGCCGAGGAGTAGAGATTGTTGTAGCCAACAATATTGGCCTGGCCGCCCGCCGCCGCAGCCGCCGGAATTCCCAAAACCACAAAATCGCCGCTGCAACTGGGCGCCGCGGTGACGTCGAAGACATACTTGGCCGGAAACGTCTGGCCTCCGCCCGGATCGATGTACGCCGTGACCGTTCCCGCTTCGTTCAGTTGCGTGGGATATGCGCCGGAAGCGTTCGAGTCGTAATAGGAGTAGTCCCCCGCGTTGGACTCCCCGGGAGGGTTGTACCATACGTTGATCTCCAGCCCCGGGGCGGTGAACAGCCACCCATAATAATCGAGGACAGCACTGGCTGACGGATCGTAAGCATTGATCAGGTTGTCGTAGATGAATGATCCCATCGGACTGGTTGTGACCGCCGGGCCCCCAGGGTACAACGAATAGCCGCCCACGTCGTTGCCGCCCGTGATGGTGAGCGTGCCTGCGGTGGCAAGATACGAGCCGTTCAGTTCGTCAAGCGTGTTCAGAGCGCCGTAACCGGTCTGGGGAGAAATGTCGAAAAAATAGTCAAAAAGCGGCTCGAAGGTCGCGTTGCCCAGCGGCACGCTCCAGTCGCGCTCATTTGCGTCAAGCTTGAGGCGCCGCCGATTCCGCCACGCCGGCCACCACGCTTCGCGATGGCGGAGAATCCAGTTCTGCGTCCAGCGTGGATCGCGCTGCACGCGGGCCGTAATGAGGGAATCGTTCGAAGCTGGGAATAGCGCGTGATGTTGCATCCAGTCAGACACAACTCCCGCGCGAACGTGCCCCGTGGATTGGCCGCAGACCTTGGGAGATGTACAAAATGACGCAACAGCACAGACAACGGCTGCAACAAGAACTTTCATGTTGGCGCCCTTGAGTCTGTCTTGAATTTTGAGTTCAAGCTACCACGGACTTTATCTGCTGTATGTGACTCTGGAGCGATTCATAGTGGCGATCTTGGTTCGATCGCTCCACCCTCGCCGGGTCTCTGTTTTTGCCGTTAGGATGGGATAGCACAAACCTCGACCGTCTTTCGTCGGCCCAGCACGAAAAAGGGGTGCCCCGGGTCCGAGGTCCCCGGCGAGCGGTCTTTGCTCGCTGGGGTGGAGGGAAAGGTCTTCGTCCGTGGGGTGGTTGCCGGCTGTCGTGCGGGCATCCCTGTCCTCACAGGAAAGTTTCTCCGCAAAGCCACACTGGACAACCACCGTCTGCCAACTGGCAAAATTGGAGTCAGCCGTTTCGCGTCTGGAGGGTAGTTATGCGCCTGAGTTGCGAACTCGACATGGAACCGGGCGCCGCGTTTGAACTCTTTCTGGACGAACTAAGCCTCGCCCTAAGCCGCCTGGGAATGACGCTCGAGCCTGGACCTGAGGGCCGGCTGCTCGAACGCGAAGTCGCGATCGCACGCGTGGTCCAATGGAACCCTCCGCACGAGTTTGTCCTTGAGTGGATCGCTGCGCAATGGCAAAGCCCGCATCGCTTGGAGCTGCGGGCGCGTTTTGAACCCTCGGCTGCCGGGACGATGGTTGCGCTCGAGCAGCCCGACTGGAGCAAGCGCGTGGATGGCGGAGAGTCGGAATTGGCGGGGTGGTTTGCCGGCCAGGTCATCGCACCGTGGCTGGCGGCCATGGCGCCCCAGAAAATGGCCGACTGGATCACTGACCGGCGCGCACGCCGGCCCTCCGGCCCACAATCCAGGGCAACCTACGCTGACCCGCTGTACCATCGTCCCAATTTCCTGGCCATCCTCGACACGCTCCAACTCAAGCCCGACGATTCGCTGGTTGAAATCGGCTGCGGCGGCGGAGCATTTCTCAAGGACGCGCTGAAGAGCGGCTGCCGCGCTGCAGCCATCGACCACAGCGCCGACATGGTGCGAACGGCAACTGAGGCCAATCGCGCCAGTATCGAAGCCGGCCGGCTTGAGATTCACCAGGCCGACGCCGAAAAGCTGCCCTTCGCGTCGGCCCGGTTCACGCGCGCGGTCATGACAGGGGTGTTCGGATTTATCGAACACCCGGATCGGGTTTTGGCCGAGATTTTTCGCGTTCTGGCTCCCGGCGGACAACTTGCACTGTTCACGGGAGGCAAGGCACTGCGCGGAACGCCCGCAGCACCCGAACCCATTGCTTCGCGGCTCCATTTCTACGAAGACGACGAGCTTGTGGCGCTGGCGCGGCGAGCGGGATTCCATAAAGTGCGAGTGGACCACCCCGACTTTGAGCCGTACGCCAGAACCGTCGGAATCCCCCAGGAAGCCCTGCCGCTGTTCGCAGACCGCACCGCCGGCCAGTTGCTCGTCGCATACAAGCCGGGCAAGACGTAGTCTGCGGCGCGGCGAAGATTCCAGCCTGC
>JASHYS010000129.1 GCA_030042915.1 Acidobacteriaceae bacterium | reverse complement strand
CAGCTCCGGATCCAGCCAAATTGCACTTTTTTTCAGCGGGCCATGCGGAGTTCTGGAATTCGCCAGTCAATGTGAGCCACGTTACGCAGCACGCAACACGGCTGGCTGTGAGGGCCATCACATATGCGCAAATTACGACTTGAAAGGTCCGGGTAAGACGTGATTTGTCTCACGCGCGCTTGATCGATCCATGCGTCGAAAGAAGGCCGCGAAGAGCGTTTGCACGGAGCAAGCTTCGAGCAAGCTCTGAATGCGCCGAATTGAAGCGTTTTTGCGTTACGCCGTTTTCGCGACGGGCGTCGCGGTCTTTTCGGCCGCTGCTGCAGCGGGTCGCGTGGCAGCCCACAGCGTGAGCGCGACGCCCGCCAGCACGGCCCCGGCGCTGGCCCACTGTGCATTCGACAATCCCCAAAGAACCGGAGGATTACGGCGAATGAACTCCACAAGAAAGCGCGCCAGGCCGGTGAGCACTAAATATTGACCCACAACTGCGCCGGCAGCGTGCGGCTTGCCCAGCCGCCACCACAGCCACCAGCCGATCGCCAGGCCTCCGGCCAATTCGTAGAGAGGCGTGGGATACACAGGAACAAAGACAGGCACGAGCCCATGCGGAAAACTCACGCCCCAGGGATGGAACGTGCGGCCAAGAATGTGCACCGGCTGGATGTCGATGCCGTAGTCGCCGTCTCCTGAAAGAAAACAGCCGAGGCGGCCAATGCCGTAAGCCATCGCAGCCGCGGGAGCCGCGAGATCGAGCGTCCGCAAGCCGCCTATTTTGGCCCGCCAGCCCTGGAAAACCAACGCTGCAATGCCGAAGATGAGGCCGCCATACCAGGCAAACCCCGCGTTGTCCCACAGCACGCTCCAGCCGATGGCCCGGAATTCTGAAGGCGTGTCAACTACATGCCAAAGCTTGGCTCCCACAATGCCGGCTACGACCGTCACCGCAACCATCGTCACCGCGTCGGTGGTTAAGGCTGCGCGCTTGAACGCCCGGTGCATCACAATTGCCCCGGCCACTGCGGCAAACCAGAGCATCAGCCCGAACGTGGGCACATTGATCGATCCAATATGGAGATAGGGAAGCATCGCTCCTCTAAGTATAGACGTGTGCTCAACGCACTTTGGCGCCCCGAACGGCGCGGCCTAAATGCATTGGATGGATGGAAACCGTGCGGAAGTTTCCGCTCGCGGGACTCTACGCCGGCTTCGCGACTGGCTTTGATGCCTTGCCCAGCTTGAGCGCCGGCCGCCTGGCTGCCCACCACAGCAGCGCAACCCCCGCCGTCACGGCTGCGGCGCAAGTGAGTTGCTCATTGGTGAGACCCCAAAGAACCTTCGGATTGCGCCGGATAAACTCAACGAAGAAGCGCGCGGTTCCCGCCAGAATCAGGTACTGACCCATGATGGCGCCGGTGGCGTGCGGTTTGCCCAGCCGCCACCAGAGCCACGCGCCGATCGTCCAGTACAAAGCCGTCTCATAAAGCGGCGTGGGATAGACCGGAACGAAAACCGGCACGACCCCATGCGGGAAGGCCATTCCCCAGGGGTGAAAAGTGATCCCAAACAGGTGAATCGGCTTGATGGCAATGCCGTAGCAGCCGTCACCGGAGAGAAAGCACCCGATGCGCCCGATGCCCTGGGCGATGATCGTGGCGGGAGCAGCCAGATCCAGCGTGCGCAAGCCCCCAATCTTTGCGCGCCTGCCTTGCAGCACCAGCGCCCCGATGCCGAAGAACAATGCACCAAACCACGAAAACCCGTCTCTCTGCCACAAAGCGCTCCAGCCCTGGACCCTGAAATCTCCCGGCGAGTCGAGGATCAGGTACCAGATCTTGGAACCCACCACGCCCGACACGGCGGCAAACGCCACCATCCCTACCGCGTCGGCCGTTAGGTGTGCGCGCTTGAAGGCACGTTCCAGCACAAACACCGCCGTCATGACTGCGAGCGCAAGCATCAGCCCATAAGTGGGCTGGTTGTACGAACCTATATGCAGAAAGGGGTACACGTCTCTGCCAGTATAGACGTGCGAATCTCAATCCGGGTCTCGTTATCTTGCCGGCTCTTGCTTACCCAGTTGCCCCAGCGCTGCCTTGAGTTGTGGCGGCGCAGTCTGGCGTTTTGGTAGACTCTCGAAGCCAACGGGAAGGCGTGGGGTGAAAGCACGGCGAAAAATCATCGTTTACATCGCCACGAGTGCGGATGGCTTCATCGCACGGGCCGATGGGTCGGTCGATTGGCTCGAGCGTCCGCGTCCAAAGGGCGACTACGGCATGGGTGCGTTCTACGGGTCCATCGACACCATCCTGTGGGGCCGGAAGACATGCGATATGGTGCTGGATTTCCAAAGGCAAGGCGTGGCTGGGTCCGCGTTCGATGTAAAAGTGAAGAACTACGTTTTCACGCGAGGGCCGCTGCCGCCGGCAGCGCCTGCAGGAGTTGAGTTTGTGAACGAGCCAATCAAAGCGTTCACAAAGCGCGTGCGTGCGCGAAAGGGAAAAAATATCTGGATGATGGGTGGCGCCGGCATCATTGCGTCGTTTCTCGACGCGGGAGAGATCGACGAGTTCATGATCCATGTGATCCCCACGTTCATTGGTGAAGGCATTCCCTTGATCGCGCCCGGTCGTCGCACGGTCCCACTGAAGCTGATCTCCTCCACGAAGTTCCCTGACGGCGTCATTCGACTGCACTATAAGGTTACGAAGTAGTCCATGGAAAGCGGCCCGCTGCTCCTCATCCTTCCGGCGCCTTTTGCCAGAAGGGTGGGGGCCTCCGCTCTGCAAACTCCGCTGTCTCCGCCAACCCCGCTCGGCCCCGATTTACACAGGCGCCCGCTCGGCGATTTGGAGCGATACTGTCTGCATGGCTACCATGACCTATCAAGGCCTCGACGTTCTATATTCCCGCCAGCAAATCGCCGAACGCGTTGCCGAAATGGGCGCGCAAATCACGCGCGACCTGAACGGAGAAAAGCTGGTGATGGTCGGCGTCCTCAAGGGCGCGGCGTTTTTTCTGGTCGACCTGTCGCGCGCCATCCAGGTTGACGCCACTTTCGACTTTGTCGCTGTTTCCAGTTACGGCACCGGCCAGCGCTCGTCGGGCGCGGTCAAGGTCATCAAGGACCTGGACCAGCCCATCGAGGGCAAAAACGTGCTGATTGTCGAAGACATTCTCGACACTGGCCTTACGCTCGCCTACCTGCGCAAGCTGTTTCTGCAGCAGCATCCCAAGACGTTGCGCATTGCCACGCTTCTCGACAAACCTTCGCGCCGCATCGAGAAGATCGACGCTGATTACGTGGGCTTTTCCATCCCCAACCTGTTTGTGATTGGCTACGGCATGGATTATGGCGAGCGCTATCGCAATCTGCCCGATATCTGCATCATGCCGCCCGGCCAACCTTAGAACAGGGATCAGGAAACAGTAACTCACTGCGTGAATTGCGCTT
>JASHYS010000128.1 GCA_030042915.1 Acidobacteriaceae bacterium | reverse complement strand
GGCGAGGAAACTTACCCTGAACGAAATCGTAATGCGATGGCACGCCTTTTGCGACGCAATCGCGGAAGTGTTTCCGTGTCGCTATCTGCCGCAACAGGGCAGGAAGGCCTGAGAACAAATCGGCTCCCGACCGAAAGCAACGCTTGTGTTGCGGCCGTCATGACCTCGAATGCGCGTATCGTTTACGATGGAACAATATTCACCTCGCAAAAGGCGGGGGGAATTTCCCGATATTTCCGAAGGTTGATCGAGGAGCTGGGTCGCCTTCGCCCGGCGTGGACCTTCGATCTGCATATTGTGGATGATGGAACAGCACCCGCAGCCTTACCCAAGGGCGAAAACATTTGCATCACCAGGAGAACACACTTCCGGCCTGCCTGGTGCTGCTTCCCGATCAATTACGGTAACCGCCAGCTAAGGATTCGACAAGCGCAACCCACCATTCTTCACTCTACTCTGGCCCGGCCCTTTTACTTACCGGGGTGCCCAGCGGTGGTAACCATTTATGATGCAATTGTCGAAAAGGTGCCGCAGTTCTATGCCACACACAATCATTCTCGCGCGCGCCGGTGGTGGCGCTGGTCTGCGACCCATACCGATGCTGTGCTGACTATTTCAAACACCTCGCGCCTGGATATCATTGAAACCTGGTCTACTCCTTCGTCAAAGGTGTATTTGACCTACCCAGGCGTTGAGGAGTGTTTTACGCCGCCTTCTTCAGACGAAGTTTCGGCTACGCTCACGAGATTCGCTGTCGATCGGCCTTATGTTCTCTATGTTGGACATCGGGGCGAGCACAAGAATTTCCAGGTGCTCGCCGCAGCGATGACAAGTTCCGCGCTCGCGGGACTTGATCTTGTATTAGTCGGAGGCGGCGATCACGTTCCGGAGATTCAAGGCTGGCCGGAGTCGGCCCGCAGCAGAGCGCACCATTTACAGGGCGTCTCCGATTCTCAACTCCGCGCCCTCTACGCAGGTTCGGTAGCGCTCGTCTTTCCCTCGCTTTACGAGGGATTCGGGTTCCCTCTGGTTGAGGCCATGAGTTGCGGAGGACCGGTCGTTGCTTCAGACATTCCATCATCGCTGGAAGTTTGCGGAGACGCCGCGGAATTCTTCCCTGCCCGCGACCCGGAGGCCTGCGTACGATCTATCTTGTGCGTTCAGAATCCAGACCGAAGAGCATTTCTGATCGCACGCGGCACCGAGCGCGCTAGACGGTTTACTTGGTCCTCGTGCGCCAGAGAGACCATTGGAGTCTACGAAGGACTGATATCTTCCTCGACCGGCCGCGGCTGAACGCTGGTTGGAACGGGCTCTGGACATCGGACAACTTACCGCGCTCGGAAATGCCTGCCTTCCAACTTAAGGCTACAGATTCACGATGAGAGTAGCTCCTCACGACATCAAGGCAACCGTTCGATTCGGGCCTCAGTATTTGTTCAACAAATTCATCCGTCCTTTTCCCAACTATAAGCATAGTGAGCGAGCGAGCGGACCAGCATCAGCAGAGATTCACATGCTGACTTCCCGGCGCGATCTCGCCATGGCATGCTGGACCCTCGCCAGCTACTATGCGATGTCTGGCAGAGTTGATCGCGCGGTGATACACGATGATGGAACTCTTAATTGCGAGGCTATCGCATCGATACGAAACTGGTTTCCAACAGCGGAAATTATCAGCCGCGACGAAGCTGACGCAGTTGTCTACCAGCAGTTCACGTGTTATCCCCGTCTGTTAGAGCTCCGAAAGCGCATACCGCATATCATGAAGATCGTTGACTTTTGCGCGCTATGTCAGTCAAGCAGATTGATCATGCTTGACTCAGACGTATTGTTTTTTGCCGATCCGAAGGAACTCTCTGAAGAGACTGAGTTGCATCGTTTTTCGCGTGACCGTGCAACTTCCTATGCCGTTAATCGAGAGGAGCTTAAAAAAAGGACCGGTGTTGATCTTCCTTCCTGTGTCAATTGTGGAATAGCGAGCGTGTCAAAGCAGAAGATAGATCTGGCAAGGTTGGAGTGGTTGCTCGGTACCGGAGTTATTGATTTGGAAAGATGTTTACCCAACATCGAGCAGACGCTCTGGGCGATGGAATGCGGGCGAAGCGGATTTGAGTTTTTGCCTGAGTCATATAGAGTGTGTGATGGTCCGGGGCTTGAGCGCCTCGTAGCAAAGCACTACGTGAGTTTGGTTTTGGATGAATTTCGTACGTCGCGTGACTATTTCTTTGTGGAGGGCATTCCGATGTTGCGAAAGCTTTTTCGAACCCGGCGGATGGCATCGGAAATTAAGAGCGCGCGAACGGCAGAATTCGCGCAGGATTGAAAGAAATCCAGGAATCAGAATGCAAAGAGTCACAGTCGTTCACGGCGGATTTGCCAAGGTAGGAGGAATCGAGACCTTTACCGCTGACCTCGTCCTGGCTCTTATTGCGCGCAAAGTCGAGACGGAGCTGATTTGCTGGAGCGCCGGAGGAGAAAATGAGAACCCGGACTTGCGAAAGCTAGCGGACGCGAACGCGACCATATGTCGCACGGAATGGCGTTGGGGTTGCCGCTGGGGATGGCCCGATCTGCTCATGGCACAGCGCCATTGGAAGAGGTTAGTTGATGCCGACCTGTTGGTATTTGGAAAGGTTCTGGACGGCAGTATTCACCGTCGTCTCTCGCGCTTATCCAAAAGGATGATTTTAATTACACCGTATCGCCCGGCGGAGATGTGGAAACGGAAGCCGGATAACATCGTTCTCGATTCATTCGATACGATTGTCGTGCAATCGGCCAGCTTTGAAGAGGATCTGCGGGCGTTTGGGTATAGGGGGCGAGTTGCCGTACTTCCTTATCTGCCGCCCGAAGTCAGTGAGCCTTCTCCATGGCCCGAGACCAGTGTCTTGCAAGTGGGTTTTCTGGGGCGGCTTGTTCCCGACAAAAACGTCAGCTATCTGATTAGGGCAGTTTCATCTCTGCGTGCGAGCGGAACCGAGGCACGGCTGCACATTTACGGCGACGGACCAGAGCGAAATGAACTTCAGCAGTTGACAAAACAGTTGCGGCTTGCTGACCGGGTTCAGTTTCATGGGAGCAAACACCGGACCGCGATTGTAACTGCGATCGACTGCTGCCATATGTTCGCCTTTACATCGACTACCGAAGGGCAGTGCCTTGCGGCGCTCGAGATCGCGGCTCGTGGCAGACCAGTTGTCGCCACGCCGGTGGGCGTGTTTCCCGAAACCTTGCGCGACGGCCTGGGGCAAATTGCTCCGCTGGACGATGCGGAGGCTTATGCCGCCGTGCTCAAGGCTACGGCCGAAGCAATCTTCAGTGGGAGGATAAGGCCGGGCGGCGTCCAGCAGGCCTATTTGCGCCGCTTCGACCGCGCGCGGGTGATCGATGGATATATGCATGTTTTCGGTTGTCAACAGGGAGTTCAGCAAGAGGTGCGCATCGCATGATCGCGATCGGGTTTGTCGTGATGATCCTCACCATCGTGCTTTCCGCCGGTTCCTTGCGCACCAGCAGGGGAGACGCCCTCGGCATTCCACTTGTGGCCCTCGGGACCTTTACATTTCTGTACGTGTTGCAGCCGTTGCAGCTCATCCGAAACGGGACGATGGCACTGTTTCTCACGGATTGGCAGGTGACGAAGGGGTTGCTGGTTTCAGCTCTCATGCTGGCATGTTTTATGGTGGGCTGGTTGTTTCCGGGTCGCTTGCGTCCTCGTCAGAGCTTTGCCTGGGATCAGCGGGGAATGTGGAAAGTTGGCTTTGCTGCAGCATGGATCGGGTTGATTCTCTGGATCATTTTTGTGGAGCGGTCGGGAGGGATCGCTCAATCATATAGCCATCAGCATCATGAAGCGATGGCCTGGAATACGAACACGGCTTATCTCTATGACGGACCATGGCTGATGCTGAGCGGAACG
>JASHYS010000127.1 GCA_030042915.1 Acidobacteriaceae bacterium | reverse complement strand
CCGCGTTGTACGCAACCCGCTCTTTGGGCGTCGGTTTGCCCAGAAAAACGGTCCGCGTCATATCGGAACAGTAACCCTTGAGGATTATACCGAAGTCTAGGGTTACAAAGCCTTTTCGCGGCAAAGCCGCCGCCGTCGCACGCCCATGCGGCATGGCCGACCGTGCTCCGGACGCAACGATCGTTTCAAACGACATGGCCTCAGCGCCCAGCACCCGCGCCCGGTGTTCCAGCTCCGCGGCCACCTCAATCTCCGGCAGTCCGGGCCTGATGAAGTTCAAAATGTGATCGAACAGCTTGCATCCGAGCAGCGCCGCCTCGGCGATCAGCACAAGCTCGTCTTCGTCCTTTACCGAGCGCAACAATTCAACCAGCGGCGCGGGCGTGGCCTGAAGAAACGCCCTCCGCAACCGGCTGGGCAGTTCCCTCTTCCACCGCGCCAGGTCTGCCACCGTGGTTCGCGCGGGATCGAATCCCGCCATCATCACGCCGGGCTGCGCCGCCAGCCACTGCGCCGCCGCCACCGCCGGCGCGCCCGCAACAATGTGCACCTCGGCCGCCTGCACTTCTTCAGCGGCCTGGGCGGTATAGCGCCCATCGGTGAACAGCCGCGCCCGGCGCCGCGTTACCGCCAATGCCGCGCTGGAACCGGTAAAGCCGCAAAGATAACGAACGTCGGGAGGATGCGTGACGAGAAGCCCGTGCAGGCCGGCGCGCGTGAGCTTGCGGCGCAACGCGCCCATGCGGCGGAAGTGGTCCATCGGGGTCAGTTCTATCACAGCAGACAGCTATCAGCTTTCAGCTATTAGCTTCAGCCTTATCCTCTGGCGTTTTAAGGATTGAGTCCGCAGGTCCTCAGGTGGCCCGATCCTCAACTCAATTCAGATTTGTGAATGCCGTGCATGTCGCGGCTGCGCGAAGCGAATGGCGAAAACCAAGAGCTGCACTTACATCGCCGACTGCACGGGCTTCTTCTTCGCCGCATCCACGGCGCCGCCGGCGCGCAGCTCGCTCTGCCGGTCCATCCATTCGTCGAGGCGCGAGCGCTTGAAGCGCCAGCGATTGCCCAGCTTGAATGCGGGAACAAAACCCTCTGACGCGTACTTGTAAAGCGTGTCGGGAGAGATACCCAGGTAACCGGAGGCCTGGCGTATATCCATGACCTCACGCACTTCAGGAACAAGGAGATTATTGCGCGCTGCGGCATTACGCATGATTGACTCCGCACGAATGCTCAACCAGCTGGCAGATTCGGCCCAGCTGGTCTTTACCACTGTATTGAACGAGATTTTAGCCGGTAATGCAAGGAATTTCAGGAAGTTATGGGAAATTCAGAAGGATTTAAGGGGCTATCGGCATCCGAATTTCCCCACCAAAAACGCAGCTAATTGCGACTCTGCACCCCGCCTGGCCCAATCCATGGGGCTGGTAGAGCAGATGGTGCTGGCGATCGAAGGCAGCCGGAATCGTGAATGCACTGGAGACAGGACGGGGTTCGCCTTGCAGCGTGACCCGGTGCGATCGGTCAGTCTTTCGACGGTTCCCAAAGCTCGATTTGATTTCCATCTGGATCTTTGAGCCACGCAAATCTTCCCATGGAAGGATATTCCGCAGTCTTCTCGATGGCGACTCCTTTGCCCTTGAGATGGGTTAGGATTTCTTGCATGTTCTTCACGGTGTAGTTGATCTTGCCCGTGCGCGGCTTGTCTTTGATGTCCTGATCGGTGGGCATAATCGCCCAGGCGATGGTTCGCTTGATCTCAGGGTTTTCAACGTCGCGGTATTCAAACGATTTGAAAATCGAATTGCACGACGCATCTTCGCCCTCGGGAACGATTCCCAGGCAATCGCGATACCAGGTTGCCAATCTCCTGGTGTCGTTGGAAAACAGAAATGCGCCGCCAATTCCGTCGATCATAGGTTCCTCCCTCAGGCAATGGGCCGCCGTATTGCCAGTGTACGAACCGGCGCGCAAAGGTCCATAGGAAAATGCGAGGCATCTTCATCTCGGAAAGATTGGGAGCGGGAGAGCCCACAAATGCGAAGGGCCTCTCCGTTGCCGGAGAGGCCCCTGGAAGAGCGGATGGCGCGAACGTTTAGTTCTGGTCGTCGCGGCGGTGCAGAGTTGGCGGACCGTCGCTCGAGTCGCCGGAGTTGCCGTTTTGGGCGCTGGAGTCGGTTGCGTTGCCGTCGTTGTTGGGGTCAGTGCTGGCCCTGCGCAGTGAGGGCCGGGTTACGCCCTTGGTGTCGGTGAGGCGGCGCTTGTTCTCAATGCGCGCAAGCCGCGCCTTCACGTCGTCGAATTCCGACGTGGTTACGGTGTACTCGTCCTTGGCCGGCAGGATGCGAGCGATCTCTTCCTGCGTGTGCAGGATGCGGTCGGGCGTCTGGGGGTGGTCGCTGAATGCCTTGGCGACCAATCCCGGCTTGCGCTTCTCCAGGGCCTGGATCTTCTCAAAGAAGCTGATGAAGGCCTGCGGATCGTAGCCGGCGCGGTACATATACTGCACGCCCAGGTAGTCGGCCTGCGCCTCAAAGTCGCGCGAGAACTGCAGGAAGGTAATGGGAATAGCCAGTTGGGCCGCCTCGTAGATGCCGTAGCCGGTCCAGTCGTAGGGCAGCATGATCATCAGCGGGATCATGCCGATCTGCGTGTAGTTCAGCCGCGTCATCTCGCGCGCCGCGTGGTGGGCGCACACATGCGCCGTCTCGTGCGCCATCACGCCGGCCAGCTCCGCTTCTTCGTCGGCCGCCAGAATCAGCCCGGAGTTCACATAGAAAAATCCGCCCGGCAGCGCCATGGCGTTGATTTCGTCTGAGTCAATGACTTTGATGGTGAACGGCACTTTGCAGTCGGAGTTCTTCACGATGTTCTGCCCGACGCGATTCACGTATTCGTCGATCACGGGGTCGGTAATGAACTTCGTGCTCTTCTCGATCTCGTCGGCGTACTGCTTGCCCATCTTGATCTCGCCTTCGGTCGAGTACCAGTTGCCCATGCCGCGGCAGCCGATGCAGCGGTTGCCGACTGCGCCTACGTCTTCAATGCTGCCCGGCTTTACCTTGATCATGTCGCTGCCGGGATCGACCACTTTATCGGGATCGACTTTGGCCATAGCCGTGCAATCGCTGCCCACGGGCGTGGTCCCGGGCTCGGCATCATCCACACTCTGCTGATCGTTCCCCGGCTTGTCCTTATCCTTTTTCTTATCTTTCTTGTTGTCGGAGCTATTGGTGGGGCAAGGATTGGCTTGCGCGCTGTCGGCCTGCGTGTTGCTGGTCGAAGAGGCCGTTCCGCTATCGGGTTGCTTGGCCGGTGCGGGGCTGTCTCCACCTACCGGCGTCGTCCCGGGAGCCGGTTCCGCCGCGGGAGCCTGCTGGCCGCCTCCCGAATTTGGCTGGCCGGCTTGCGGGCTGGCCGACGGAGCCTGCGCCGTGGGCGTGCTGGCTGGGGAATTGCCAGTTGTCGATCCGGTCGACTGAGCGCTGATTCCGGCAGTCAGCGCCAACGCCAACCCGGCCAGAATCGCAGCTCTCAAACCCATGCGATCCATTCTGCTCATGAACCCACCTCCGGCGCAGTCGGCGCACAGCCACACTGCCTCCGCTTCACCCGACCTCTTAGACGCAAGTATCTGCCTTTTCGCTAACAAAGGAAAGCGTCAAATCGTTCAAATTGGTTAATAGAGCGTCATTTCGCGCCCTTTTCCTGATCTGCTGTTCGCCCGCCGATGACAGAGCCCATTGAGCTTGCAACCCCGAGCAATTAAAGTGAAGGGCACGGGGGACAGGGAGGAATCTTGCGGCTCAGGATCACAGCAGCAGTCTGGCTCGCTTTCTGCGGCTGGGCACCGCTTTTCGCCCAGGTAGCCGCAGCGCCCAAACCGACAAGTCATGCCCGCCCGGCCACGCGTTCCGCACCACCGGCCGCACAGCCCGTACTATTTGATGCATCCAACCTCGGCTCGCCATTGCTTCTCGATAAAGACTGGCACGTCGGCATTAGCTCCAATCCTGACGTCGCCTTACCCAGCTTCGACGACAGCTCATGGCCGCTTCGCGACGCGCAAGCCATCATCAGCGAAGTGCCAGACGAGGACGAAACCGGCGCAGCTGCGGCCAAGCCATCCAGTTCCGGGCCTGAAGGTTCCAAGCCCGAAGCCTCCGGACCCGAAAACCGGTCCCATACTGAAAACACTGCGCCTCGTTATGCCTGGTTCCGGCTTCATCTGCAGTTGCCGCCCAACCATGGCCCTCTTTCTCTGCTCATTCTGTTGCCGATTTCCACTTCCACGTCGCTTGGCCTCAGTACTACCGGCTACAACCCCGAAGTCTTCGCAAACGGCGTGCTGGTCGCACCCCAGGGCCCGCACCCCGACGTGCCCGATCACTTCCAGATGATCTCGCGCATGTATAACCTGAACCTGCCGCCCACGCAATCTTCGCTGGTGCTGGTGCTTCGCACCCGCTATATCGCCTTCGGCTATGGTGCATATACCAACTTTTTCTCGAACCGCGCGCTTTACCTGGGCTATCCCGCGGATCTCGAGAAAGAGCTCAATCTGTGGTCCGATCGCAGCCTGTTTGAGCGCCTGCCCCGCCTCATTTATTCGGTTTTGCTCGCCATTCTCGCCATTTTTCTTTTCGCCCTCTATTTTGCGCAAAAGGGCCACATCGAATACCTCTGGCTGGCGGTGCATGAGCTGGTCCAGGCGCCGCTTGGCTTTATCGAGCTGGAGGGCAGCTCAGCACACCTCGATATCCTCTTATACGGCGCCCTTGCCGCGGAGCTCGGTCTGATCTCGGCCTACCTCTTTTTTGAGTTTCTGGTGGCATTTCTCTCGTTGCCGCGCCGCTGGTACATTCGCTGGCTCCGCTACACGGCTCCCGTTCTTGCCGGGGTCGGCCCTACTCTTTACCTCCTCAGCCATGGGGGGGCGGCGGTGGAGATACTGCTGGCGAGTTTTGCTCTCTGCACCCTGCTTTGGCTGATGGGATGGTCCATCTTCGTCTTCGGCACACTGATCGCGGCTACGGTGCGCCGCAACTTCGAGGCGGGACTGTTTCTGGTCCCTCTTGTTCTCACCATCGTGGGCATGGTCGAACCGATCGTCACCACAGCCGTAAGCGACCAGGGAATCGCCTTCCAGTCTCCGCTTACGGTGATGGCCGGTCCCATCCCCATCCACTTTGAATCCGTCGCCAATTTCACCAGCATCCTGGTCATCATCATCATCATCTTTTTCCGTTTCCTGCGCATCCAGCGCGAACAGCAGCGGGCCAGCAGCGAGCTGGCTGCCGCGCGCAACGTTCAGGAGCTTCTCATCCCGCAGGAGAAACTGGCTACGCCCGGGTTCGAGGTTGAATCCATTTACAACCCTGCCACGGAAGTTGGCGGCGATTTCTTCCACGTGCAGACGTCGGGCCACGAGGGCATGCTGGTGGTGATCGGCGACGTGGCCGGCCACGGCCTCAAGGCCGCGATGAATGTCTCGCTCATCATGGGCGCCTTGCGCCGTTCGCATGAGCGCAGGCCGGCCAAAATCCTTGAAGCGCTGAACCGCGTTCTGCTGGGCACCGATGGTTTCACCACCTGCCAGGCGCTTTGGTTCGGCGCCAACGGCGAATTGGTGATCGCCAACGCCGGCCATCTCTTTCCGTATCTCAACAGCCAGGAGATCGCGCTGCAGCCGAGCCTGCCGCTGGGCATTCTGCTGGACGCGACTTACGAGGAAGCCCGCTTCTACCTCCATCCCGGCGATCGCATTCTGCTCATGTCCGATGGAGTGGTCGAAGCCCGCCAACCCTCCGGCGAACTATTCGGCTTCGATCGGGTGCGCTACCTGAGCAACCAGACTGCGTTCTATCTGGCCGATGCCGCCAAAGCCTTCGGCCAGCAGGACGACATTACGGTGCTGACGATTCGCCGCCAGGCGCTGGCGGCGTGAGGGCGATGCGCATGCCACCGAGCTCGCAGCCATCGAAAACCACATCTGCCGCCGGCAAACCGTCACACCCTTTTTCACTCGCCGTCGAAGCGCTCGCCTTCCTCGCGCTCGTCGCCGGCGTCATCTTTCTATTCCGAACCAATCCCGCGCACGCCCGCTGGGCCCAGGGCTACAACCCGCTCGGTCATTGGCAGCTTTCAACGCTCGTGGCTGCGCTGCCCATCGTCGTGCTGCTCGGCGCCATGGCGGTTCTGCGCCTCAAAGCTCACATCGCCGCCATCGCCGGGCTCCTCACTGCCCTGCTGGCCGCCATCGTTGTTTTTCACATGCCTGCGCGCCTGGCATTCACCGCTGCTGCCTACGGCGCCGGCTACGGCCTGTTTCCCATCTGCTGGATCATTTTTCCGGTCATCTTTCTCTACGACCTCACGGTCAAAACCGGTCGTTTCGTCACTCTGCAGCAGAGCCTGACCGGCATCACCGCCGACAGCCGCCTGCAACTGCTCCTCATTGCTTTCGCTCTCGGCTCGTTTTTCGAAGGCACCTCGGGCTTTGGCACTCCCGTAGCCGTTTGCTCGGCCATCCTGATCAGTCTCGGCTTCCGTCCGCTGCAGGCTGCGGGCCTTTCACTGCTTGCCAACACCGCTCCCGTCGCGCTGGGAGCCATGGGCACTCCCATCGTTGCCCTTCATGGCATCACCGGCCTCGATCTTCACGCGCTCACACGCAACACCGCCCTCATTCTTGTTCCCTTCGATCTGCTGGTTCCCTTCTGGCTCATCTGGGCCTTTGGCGGTTTCCGCGCCATGCTCGAAATCTGGCCCGCGATTCTGCTGGCCGGCGGCACCTTTGCGGTCACGCAGTTCCTGATGGCCACCTACAGTGGCGTCTCGCTCGTGGCTATCGTCTCTGCCGCGGCCACCATTTTTGTTCTCGTGGTTTTTCTTCGCTTCTGGCAGCCCAGGCGCACACTCAACGTCAACCTCGAGGACATCTCAGGCCAGGCGCGCCCTCACCACGGCCACACGGCTGCGGCCATCTTCAAGGCATGGCTTCCGTGGCTGGTGCTCAGCGTGGTCGTCTTTTTGTGGGGCCTGCCGCGCGTTTCCACCTGGATGGATGCAAGAACCACCGTCAAAATCCCCGTCGCCGGACTGCACAGCGTCGTCGAACGGGTTCCGCCGGTCGTGCCCGCGCCCACCATCGAGCCTGCCCTGTTCAATCTGAATTGGCTCGCCGCCACCGGCACAGGGATTCTGTTTGCCGCGCTGCTGGCCGGCCTTCTCATGGGGCTGGGTCCGCGCGCACTTGCTGCCGCTTTCGCGCGCACCGTTTTCAATATCCGCTATACCTTCGTCACCATCGCCGCCATGATGGCGCTGGGCTACATCACGCGCTATTGCGGCCTCGACGCGACTCTCGGTCTGGCGTTTTCGCGCACCGGCGCGCTCTATCCATTTTTTGGAACGCTGCTGGGCTGGCTGGGGACGGCCAGCACCGGGTCCGACACAGCATCGAACGTGCTCTTCGGCAGCCTCCAGGTCATGACGGCCCGCCAGATCGGTGTCTCTTCCACGCTGATGGCTTCAGCCAACGCCGCCGGAGGCGTGATGGGCAAAATGATCGCGGCGCCCAGCATTGTTGTCGCCAGCACGGCCACGCAAAGCTACGGCCAGGAGGGCTCAATTCTTCGTTTCGTTTTCTTGTA
>JASHYS010000126.1 GCA_030042915.1 Acidobacteriaceae bacterium | reverse complement strand
CCCGACGCGCGGCCTCCCGCGCACAACGGCCAGCGCGTGGTCGAGGGTCAGCGCGCCATGCAGATTCAAACCGACCCCTTTCTCGGCTGGACCCACATCGGCAACCGCCACTATCTCGTTCGCCAGCTCAACGATCACAAAGGATCCATTGACATCGAGGACCTGGTCGGCCCAAATCTGCGTGCCTACGCCGAGGTGTGCGGCGAGCTGCTTGCCCGCGGCCACGGACGCTCCGGCGACGCCCAGGTGATCGCCGGCTACGTTGGCAATGGAGCCGCGTTTGCCCAGGCGATTGCCGACTTTGGCGTTGCCTACGCCGACCAAACGCAAAAGGACTGGGAGCAACTGAAGCGATCAGGGAAAGCAAAGGCAAGAAAATAACAGCGCGGCCCTCAGGCCAACTCGCCAACTCCGCCAACCCCGCCAACACGGCGGGTGCCCCGTCCTAGCTCTGCTAGGGCGGGGGCGACACCGTCGTCGTCTCCGAACTTCCCGCTAGCTCCGTTCACTCCGCTGTTCTTCGCCGGTACACATCGTAGCCGTGCAGGTGCGCCGCCGGCGCGAATTCGCGCATCAGCACGCTCATGGTCTCCGCCGGTTCGACCATCGGATCTTCCTTGATCTGCAGATCGCGTTTCACAATCAGCCAGCGAATATCGCGCGACCGCACCAGCCCGCCGATTTCCTCCGGCGAATATGGATTGCCGGTCACGTCGAAAAGTGTGATGGGAAAGCGCGGAACGCGCCCGGTGGCAAAGTAAAACGGCTCCTCCCCCGGAATCAGGATCAATCCATCCTCACGTGGAATGTTGGCTTGGGCGTAGCGCAACAGCTCATCAAGCTCAGGCAGGTAGGGGCCGGGCGTTGACATGCCGGCAAGCTGCGGAAATGCGGAATGCTGCGTCGGGCCGTCGGGCAGGTTCGCGTACGAAAGCCGCTCTTCACTTGCCGTGTAGAACCCGCCACACACCAGCAGCGTGATGGAGATGACCGCGGCCAGCGCCGGAGTCAACCACCGCATTGCATCCGCGCGCGCACCCATGCCATCCACAAAGGCCAGCAGTTCCGCCAGAAGGAGCACCAATAGTGGCCAGATGCCATAGGTCGAACCCCAAACCTGCTGCGATAAGAACGTTCCGTGAATCGCCGCCAGCAAGATCAGCGGGACGAACACGCACAGTTCCAGGCTGCGCCAGCGCATGAACAGTTGGGCCAGAGCCAGCGCGCCGGCGAGCAAGAGCAACAATGGCCATAGCTCCATGAGACTGGTCGCGCGGTCGTCGGCATCTTCATACATCAGCAGGGAAGCCAGCGTGAACAGAAACGGTGCGGCGAGCAGAGCGAAGGCGGGGATTCCGAGCCAATGTGTCTTACCACGAGCGGCGCGTAGCAGAATCACTCCCGCCGCGACGCACGGCAGCGTCCAGGCGAGCGAGATATCGCGGTAAATGCTCAGGATCGTGTCGAGCCCCGGCAGGCGCCGTTGCGCTGCGAAACTCATCGTCCAGTGCAGGTAGTTTCCAAGGCCCGCGGTCCAATGCAGCGCCAGCACGGCAGCCACCAGCGACGCGCCCGCGCCGGCCAGCACAAAAGCCGGCTTGCGGACGTCGGATCTCTCTGGCTGCGCTCCACGCCGAAACCATCTGTTCGCGAGCACCAGCAATACCGCACCGGCAGATCCCACAAGAAAAGGCAGACCCATGTTCTGCTTGAAAAACAGCGGCACACAAAGAGCCGCTCCCGCAGCCAGCGCGAAAACCGCCGATCCAACTCTGCGCGACCCGGCAGCGCTGGCGCGCGAGTCCATTCGCCGCAGCGCCCAGACTGCAATCAAAATCCAGAATGCGCAGTCGCAGTCGTATTCGGGATTAGGCAGAATGCAGTAGATGCCGAGCACGCTGAGCGGTGCGGCCAGCAGCAGCGCCACTGTCCAGGCCGCTCTCACACGGCGCAGCGTGTCAAGCGCCAGCCGCCACGCCAGCACCGAACTCGCCCCTCCCACCAGCGAGCAGTAAACCACCTGGTGAAGAAAAACCGGGCCTGTCAGCCGGATGATCGTGGCCTGCACGACAAATGTGAGCGGCGCGTGCGCGAAGGGGAAATCGCGATAGAGCACTTGGCCCGCGGCCATGCGTGCGGCGCTGTCGAGCACGTAGCCAATGTCGTAAAGAACGGCCACGTGCGCGTTCTGCCACAGCACCACGCCCGCGGTAGCTGCAAACAGGGCCGTTGCGGCAAGCCAATCGCGCGTGCCCCAATGGAGATTCTGCGGCCCGTCCTCTTCACTTACCATCCGCGGCGATAGTAATAGGCGTAGTAAGGCGCTGAGAAGAGCGACATCAGGAGCGCGACGATCCAGCCGATCAACGTCCAGCCCAGGAAGATATTCAACAGCAGGATTCCCGTGGCGTTATGCGTGTGACGCGCATGCGCAAGAATGGCCGGGAGGAAGTAGAGAGCGATCAGGAAGAGTAGGTGCATGAGTACGCCCCGCCTTTGTTCCCAAGATACTACGCAGGTCAAACGGCTGGGGTTCCCGTGGGCGAGGTTCCTGGTTGGCACTTTTCCCTTTGCACCTTGCCTGGTGCGCGCGTATACTCCCGAAATCCCCCAAATCCTTGAAGGAGAACACTATGGGAAAGATTAGCGATGCGCGTGTAATTCTCGGCGGCATCGTCGCCGGTATCGTATATGACATCCTCGACTATCTGGTTGACGGGCTTTGGCTTGGCCCGCATTGGAACGGGCAGTTGGCCCTCCTCGGCAAGCAGAATTTTTCTACCAACACTTGGATCGGCTTCAATCTGCTGGGAATTCTGGGCGGAATTGCCGCCATTTGGATTTATGCCGCCATCAGGCCCCGTTTCGGCCCGGGCTTGAAAACTGCGATCTATGCAGGGGTGGTCACCTGGTTCCTGGGATTCTTTCTGCCCAACACGGCTTTCATGTATCTGAGCCACCTGTTTACGAAGCACCTCGCGCTCTACACCACGGTGGGAGCATTCTTTGAGGTCGTCATCGGCACCATTGTGGGAGCGTGGCTCTACAAGGAAGCAGCGTAGCGCGGGCCTCGGCACGCGATTCACTCATCGCGAACGCGTTTCGCAACCGCAGTGTGACGGGATCGCCGTCCGCCATCGTGCAGACGGCAGCGCGATACCTGTACATATTCGCCCCTACCACCGTCATTCTGGCTGCAGCTTCACGCCCCTCTACAATTGATCCCGTATGTCAACGGCCGTCCGATCCCACGCCAAGGTCAATCTCGGGCTTTTTCTCGGGACCCCGCGTTTAGACGGCTTCCACGCCCTCGTCACCGCCTACCAAACACTGGAAATCCATGACATAGTTACGGTTACAGCCAGCCGCGCCACCCAGAACTCACTCCGGTTGACCTCGAGCGAAGCCCGTGTTCCCACCGACGAGCGAAACACAGCATGGAGAATGACTTGCCTCGCCTTGGAGCAATTTGGCGTCAACGCTGAGGTCGAGATCCGCATCGACAAAAATCTGCCGGTCCAGGGGGGCCTCGGCGCCGGTTCGGGCAATGCGGTTGCAGCGCTCGTGGGACTGGGAAACGAGCTGAACTTGCCGTTTCGGGATCTGTTTACGCGCCGAATGGAGCTGGCTGCGCGCATCGGCTCGGATGTACCACTTTTCCTTGTTGGAGGAACCGTTCTGGGAGTGGATCGCGGGCAGGAAGTCTATCCATTGCCCGACATTGAGCCCGTCTGGTGCGTAGTTGCTGTTCCCGAAGTGGGCATCTCGACGCCGCAGGCCTTTCGCGACTGGGATGCGCTCTGCGCCGCTGAAGGTTTGACCCCGCAAGCAAGTGCCGATAAACTGGAGAAGTTGAGCCGTGCTTACGCCAGCGCCTTCCGGGGGGAAACTCCGGCGGGCAGGCAGATCACAGGCTCCTCCGGTGTCTTCTCTTTGAGGGAAGACCTGGCCGGACCGCAAGAGACGACTCAAGGGTCTGGGCTTGTCCGCACCGGGATCAAGAGCTGGTTCGAGAACGACTTCGAGCGCGTTGTCTTCCCCCAGCATCCTTCCCTTGCTGAGATCAAGCATCTTCTTGCGGCCGCCGGCACGCCGGAGGCAGCCCTGTTTGCCTCGCTGTCAGGGTCCGGTTCAGCACTCTTCGGGTTGTATCTGACCCGCGAAGACGCAGAAGCCGCGGCAGAACGGGTGCGGAGACAGTTTCCAAGCGTCACGGCGCACACGACGCGCACGCTGCCGCGCGCCGCGTATTGGGATGGGATGATTGTGAAAGACAGCTGCTAGCTACTGGCTTCTAGCCTGGCGTTGCGAGAGCCGGCTTCGTTCGCCACGCACGAAAAGAGCAGGAAGCTGGCGGCTACGAGCTAGTCGCTGTTTTTCACCGTTGACAGTCGGCGGTTGGGCAAGCGAGACTCACGGTCGGCTGACGGAAGAAGTTGTTGGGCGATCGTTCAATGGTAGGACAATGCCCTTTGGAGGCATTTATCCAGGTTCGAATCCTGGTCGCCCAGCCAGAAGAATCAGCTACTAGCTGCTAGCTACCAGCTTCTAGCTTTCTCGGGGTGACCTAAATTCGCCGCTCCAGCCGAGAAAGCGCTAGAAGCTAGCGGCTAGCAGCTGGAAGCTCGGAATTAGGAACGCAGCCATAGCCAACCAGCATGGAGGTGCTCTAGCAATGGGACCGGAAACGTCGACAGCGACACTGGAAACCAGGAAGCCGGGCGAACCGAACCCGGAAAAGCCGGAAGGAAGCAAGGGTGGGCCGGGCGACGCCCCCAAGGCAAAGGACGGAAAGCAAGTCCCAGCCCCGGAGCGCAAGAAATCAACGAAGCTGAGTGAGGACAAGCGCTTCAAGCTCTTCAGCGGCACGGCGAACCCCAAGCTGGCGCAAGCCATTGCCGAGCACATTGGGGTCAAAGTCGGCGAAGCCAAGCTGCAGCGGTTTGCCGACGGCGAAGTGTATTTCCAGCTGCTTGAGAACGTGCGCGGCGTTGACGTTTTTGTGGTGCAACCCACCTGCTATCCGGTGGACCAGCACCTGGTGGAGCTTTTGGTGATGATCGATGCGCTCAAAAGGGCCTCGGCGGCCCGGATCACGGTGGTGGTGCCTTACTACGGGTACGCGCGCCAGGACCGGAAAGACCGTCCGCGCGTTGCCATCAGCGCCAAGCTCATCGCCGACTTGCTCACCACCGCAGGAGCCAACCGCGCGCTCTTTGTCGATCTGCACGCCGCCCAGATTCAGGGATTCTTCAATATTCCCGTCGACCATCTCTTCGCCAGCCCGGTCCTGGTCAGCTATTACCGCGAGCTCAACCTGCCCAACCTGACTGTGGTTTCGCCCGATGCAGGCGGTGTGGAGCGGGCACGCTTCTTCGCGCAGAAAATGGGTGCGCCGCTGGCCATTGTGGACAAGCGCCGCACCGACCTGAACGTTGCCGAAGTGATGCACGTGGTGGGCGACGTGGAAGGCCAGACCTGCCTCATCATTGACGACATCATCGATACGGCAGGCACCCTGGTGAAGACCGTCGACGCGCTCTGCGCCTCGGGTGCAGCGGCGGTGTATGCATGCGCCAGCCATGCCGTGCTTTCCGGGCCGGCCATCGACCGCATTGCCAACTCGCGGCTGGAGCAGCTCGTCGTCACAGATACCATTCCCCTGCGCGAAGCGGCGCAGAAGTTAACCGTGCCGGGAAACAATCCGGCGCACCAGTTGCCCAAGATCAAGGTGCTCACCATTGCCGGCCTGCTGGGTGCGGCCATCGAGAGCATTCACATGGAGACGAGTGTCAGTACGTTGTTTAGCTGATCTTCCAGCCCGCTGCGTGGGAGATTGAAAGTCGCGTTTTACTGAGGAAGCGAGAAACGGGGCGGCAGATTAGTTGATCTGCTGCATAGCAGCAACGGCCAGCTCGAGGCTGGCCTTACAAAGGGAGCGGAATGATCCAGCCGATTGCATAACGAGCCGGCTAGAAGCTAGCGGCTAAAAGCTTGAAGCTGTATTCCCGTGCCCGATCTTTCAAAGAAAAGAGAAAACGAGAAATGCCGGAAGTCGTTGTAGCCAAACCCCGAGAAGGGAAATTCAACAAGAATGCCGCGCGCCGCGTTCGCGCCGCAGGCAAGATTCCAGCCGTGCTCTATGGTCCCGGCCGCGATCCCGTGGCCGTCGAAGTCGATCCCAAGCAAATCTCGCGGATCCTCCATTCTGACACCGGGCACAACACCATTATTGATGTCGAAGTGGCAGGCCAACCCACTGCCAAGGCCATGATCGTCGATTGGCAGTATGAGCCCATCAAGGATCGGCTGATCCATATCGATCTGAAGCGCATCGCCCTCGACAAGGTTCTGCGCGTACGCGTGCGCGTCAAGCTGCTGGGCACTCCAGTGGGCGTCAAGACCGAGGGTGGAGTCCTGGACCAGGTGATGCGCGAAGTCGAGGTTGAGTGTCTGCCCGCTGATATTCCCAATCACATCGATGTGGATGTGAGCGAGTTGGGAATGCACCAGGTGATTCGCGTCAACGGTCTGCCTCACTCCGACAAGATCAAGTATCTGACTCCGGAAGATGCAACCGTGGCCCACGTCGTCCACATTCGTGAAGAAGTGGTTGCGGCGCCCGAGGCTGCTGAAGCGGCTGCGGCAGAGCCGGGAGCAGCGGCGGCAGCGCCGGGCGAGGGTGCTGCGGCGCCGACTGAGCCTGAAGTCATCAAGAAGGGCAAGGCCGAGCCCGAAGCGGGTGCGGCTGCAGCCGGCAAAAAGCCCGAGGCGGGAGCAAAGAAGTAAGCCTTGGATGACGCAAGCGAGTCTGTTCACCCCAGCGACCGGAAATCGTCCGCCGGGGAACCCGGGCGTGGTCCATTCCTGATCGTGGGCCTCGGTAATCCCGGTCTCGAGTATCTGTGGACCCCGCACAACGCGGGATTCATGGCCGTCGATCGCATCGCCCAGCAGGAGGGCGTTGTGATCCAGAACCGGCGTAGCCGGGCTACCACCGCGACCTGCCGCATCGCCGGCCGCAAAGTGGTTCTGGCCAAACCGGAGACGTTTATGAATCTCAGCGGCGCTGCTGTGGCCGCTTTGATTCACGAGTTCGAAGCCGACCCGGCACACGATCTGCTCGTAATCTACGACGAGCTCGATCTGCCCTTGGGAAGCTTCAAAATCAGGGAGCGCGGTTCGACTGCGGGGCACAACGGAGCACGCAGCGTAACCGGCGCCCTGGGAACGGAAGAGTGGTTGCGGCTGCGCATCGGCGTTGCGCCCGATCGGCCGGGCATCCAGGCGCCAGGCGGCGGAGTTGCATCGAGCCCCGACGCGCTTGCCGCCGGTGGCCGAAGGCGGCCGGGACGGGATTACCTGCTCTCGCCCATGCGCAAGGCCGATCTGGCGGTGCTCGACGAGGTGCTGGATCGGGTGGCGATGGCGGTGCGAAAGATTCTCGAACTGGGACCCGCTGCCGCTATGAACGAATTCAACAGGAAAGACGAAAGGGCAGGGAATGGTGAGTAGGGAACAGGAAATCGAAAATGCAACTGCGAACTACGAACCTGGAACTGCGAACTGTGAGGAACAGAGATGTCGCGTTTATACGAAGTGATGTTTATCGTCCGTCCCGATTTGGAGGACGAAGAAGTCGAAAAGCTGCTCACCGGGTTTAGCTCCACGGTGACCTCCGGTGGGGGCGTGGTCAAGTCGGCGGAGAAAATGGGCCGCCGCAAGCTCGCCTACCTGGTGCGCAAATTTGCCGACGGCAACTACATTTTGCTCACCATCGAGGCCAACGGCGCCGTGGTGACGGAGCTGGAACGCCGCCTGCGCGACACTGAGCCGGTGATCAAGTTCATCAGTGTGCGCATGGACGAGGAAGAGAAGCGGCTGGCCAAAATGAAGGCGCTGCGCGGCACGCGCCGCAAAACCAGCGCCGAGCCGGCGAGCGCCGCGCCTGCCTCTTCAGAACCGAGTGAGCCGGTGCAGGCCAGCGCGTAAAAAAACTCTCCGGCCGTGCCGGAACAAAGAAATGGAATGAGGAAACACGATGCCTGAAGAAACCCAAGCCAAGGCGCCCGCTGCGTCGGACGCACCTGCAACTCCACAAGCTGCGCCGGGGCCCGGCGGCGGCCCGCGTGGCGGACCCCGCGGCGCAGGCGGTCCCGGCGGCCGCGGCAAATTCTTTCGCCGCAAGAAGGTGTGCAAGTTCTGCACCGAAAAGATCGATGCCATCCCGTATCGCGACGTCAGGTTGCTGCAGCAGTTTGTCGCCGAGCGCGGAAAAATCGTGCCGCGGCGTTTGACCGGCGTTTGCACCACGCACCAGCGCCGCCTCACCCGCGCCATCAAGCAGGCGCGCAACATCGCGCTGCTGCCGTTTGCCACCAGGCACTGACAGGGCGCCAACGGGCGGCACTTTGCGAACGGCGTAGTTGCCTTCCAGATTTGTATCAGGGCATGACTTTAGTCGTGCCAAAGCCGGCGCAGAACGTGCCTTGGGGCTTGAGCCCCCGGGCCCGCACCGCCGGGGACGAGAGATTTGGAGATTTTCCCATGGAAGTGATTTTGAGAGAAGATGTAGCCGACCTGGGCTTTCGCGGAGAAGTGGTGAAGGTGGCCGACGGCTATGCCCGCAATTACCTGCTGCCGCGCAAGCTGGCCATGCAGGCCACCGCCGCCAACAAGGCCGTCATCGAGCAGATGAAGGCCGCCGCGGCGCGCCGCTCAGCTTCTGAAAAGGCGCAGGCCGAGGAACTGGCCGCCAAGCTCAACACAGTCGCTCTCAGCTTTACGCGCAAGGCGGGTGAGGCCGGACATCTGTTCGGCTCGGTCACTTCGGCCGACATCGCTCACGAGCTGGCTACGCAAGGCCACGAGGTCGACCGCCGCAAGATCCAGCTGGGCGACCCCATCAAGAGCGTGGGCGATTTCACGGTCGCCATTCGCCTGCACCGCGAGGTCACGGCGCGTGTGTCAGTGAAAGTTCAAGCCGAGGTGGAAGAGGAAGAGGCCGAAACTGTGCCGCCCGCCGCTGCCGAAAGCGCCGCCGAGCCGGCCGCGGAAGAATCTGCAGCCGAATAGCACAAAACGCTTCCACGTCCGGAAGAAAATCGCTGGAACGGCCTGGCCTGCAGTGAACTACGAAGAGAACAGCGACCCCGATGCGGCCATGGCGGTCAGCCGGCCGCGGGGTCTTGCCGGTTGCCGCACCGGCGTACTCAGCAGGTTGATAAGTTCGCGCAGCTCGGCGCGCGCGTGGCCGATCGCCGAGGCAACTGCGTCCCGCCGTTTGCCTGGGTCGGCTGCCAATCCATTCTTCTCATTGATCTTGCCGGCAGGGCGGCGCTGCCCCTGCTCCAGGGTTTGCCGCGCGCCCACCAGCGTATACCCCTCGGCGTGAACCAGGCGCTTGATCTCCAGCGCCATCTCTACGTCGCGACGGCGATAAAGCCGCTGCCCGGTCCCACTCTTGTTAGGCTTCAGTTGCGGAAACTGCGACTCCCAGAAGCGCAAAACGTAGGTTTCCACGCCGCACAGGCGGGCCACGTCTCCAATCTTGAAGTAAAGGCGGTCCGGAATTGCGGGCGGCTCGTAGACTTGCTTGCGGTTTAGTTGAGTAGCCATAGAAATAGTTGAGGAGGCCGCGTCGATCAGGGGGGCGAACCTCACTCTGCTCGGAGTATAGGGCAACGGTTCGTCGATTGATCCGGCAAAAAGGCTGGCAGGAATCAAGCTTTACAGGGGGCAAAACGAGGGCGAACCTCTACCGCATGCATTCCCCGCCGCGCGTCCGGCTTACTGCTTTTTCAGCACCGCGGTGCCTTTTTCGTCGGAAAGAATCGCGCCTTCGAGCTTGCGAAACTCCACAGCCTTCTCCGCCGGAAGCTCCACCTGGCGCACGACGTATTCGCGCTCATAGTGCAGCACGTTGCCTTTGGCGGTGGTTGCCGAGTGATAGCTGGCGAAGTCCATATCCATGCTCACTGGATCGGGAGTTTCGTCCACAACATAGCCCGGCGGCAGCGTGATGTCGAAGCTGTCGCGCCAATCGCCCGTGGCTGACAGGTCAATGGGCAGCGAGCGCGGCTTGTCGTCAAACGGGGTAGCATCGTCGCCCACAACGCGGGGCCGCACCAAAAGCAAAGGGCCGGCATGATGCGAGTATTGCGGCACGGTCACTTTGTAATCGAGTTCCAGCGGTTTATCCAGGTCGGGCGGCTGAATGTACTTGTAGCTGTCCAGCACAACACCCGGCAGGTCGTACGCCACTGACTTTTCCAGCTCGTCCCGCTGCTCTTTCTCGGTGGTTTCCTTCAGGTCGATGCGCAGCCGCGCTCCCAGCGAACCGGTGCTCGTGGTTTCCACCATTCCGGTTAACGCGCCGTCGTCCGACAGCGTGAATGTTCCCTTGCGGTCTTTGCCATTCGTGTCCGGCGGCAACACCGGCAGTTCGATTACCTGGCTCGCGGCTCCCGCTGCCAAAAGCCCATAGCCGCCCTGCTCATACGAAGGCAGATTCCCCACCGGTATCCGTTCGTTGGTGGGATCGAAGATCAGGTAGCGCTTGCCGTCATTCGCCTTCACCATCGCCATCAGGCGTGGATCGGTCACATCCGCCGGCACTTCGATGGCCGTGATCATGTGGTTGCCCGCAAGCGACGGCGCATCCGGATCGACCACCCCGCGACGGTCGTCGACCGGCACATAAAAGGCCTTGATGCCCACCGCCTGCAACATCGCAATCAAAAGGGTTGTCTTGTCCTTGCAGTCTCCGTAGCGATTGCGAAAGATGTCGCCGGCGTAGTGGGCCTGCATGCCGCCAATTTCGCGCAAAACAACGAAGTACTGGATATTTTTCTGGATGTATTCGGTGATCTTCTTGAGCTTGGAGTAAAAATCCGGCGCGCCCGCCGCAAGCTCCTGCGCTTTGGCAGTGATCTCCGGGGTCGGATCGGCGCGGTTGGCTTCGAGCGTCGTTGTCCACTGGCCCAATGCCCGCCACTCGTTGTCCTTGCCTGTTACGGCCGCGTCGCCCCAGGTCACCGACATGCGCGCTGCCAGGGCCTCCAAGTCCGGGCTCGCTTTCACGCCGCGCAGGTCAAGCGTGTGCATGTCCTTGATCTCCCAGCGCCAATGATTGGGTTCCACTTCAGTGGGCGTCACCGCAGCAAATCGATGCCACGACACCGCATACGCGCGGCCCGCGGGAAGATCCACTTCCAGATCCTGCAGAACCGCGGGAATGCCGTGCTGAATGCCCCAGATCTTTTCCTGCTTCCACGGCGCCAGCAACTCTTCTGACTCGCAGATCACCGTGGCGCCCACGTCGGCAGCCGGAGGATGCACGATGCGGACCTTCCGCGTCGAAAGCATGATCGCGTCGCCGGTCAAGCCCTCGTCCACAAAATCGGTGTCCCTGGCCTGGTACTGTTTCTCGTCAGCGCCAATCGTCCACTCACGGAAATAGTTGATCTTCTCATCCACGTCATACGAGACGGCGCAGCCATCGTGCCGGCCCTGTGGCTGCAGGATGCGAATCGCCTCCCGCTCGCGTTCCGTGGCGCGCCCCTGCCCATCCACCGCTTCCACGTACTCGTCGAACAGGATCACCGAGCCGGCATCCTTTGCATAATCCGGCGTCTTGGTCCTGGCGGCGTCCAG
>JASHYS010000125.1 GCA_030042915.1 Acidobacteriaceae bacterium | reverse complement strand
CCTGGCCTGTTGCATGGCGCGTGTGGAAACGCGCGTGAATTCCGAGCCGTAGAGATAAGCGTTGGCGGTCAGCCCTCCGGCCCGCTCTACCAGTTGCCGCAGGGTCTCGCCGGGCCGCACAGAGTACACGCCGGCATGCACAAACTCGCCCTCCAGCCGCACCAGCTTGGTCTGCTCCGCAACGGGCACACGAATGTCGGCCGCGGAGAAGATCGAAACCACGTCGCCGGCTTGCAAAGCGAGATCCTGCGCGGAGTCATGCTGCAGCACCAACTTGCCCAGGTCGAATGGAATCAGCTCCGTCTTCAAGGTCTCCGCGTCGACCCGCTCGATGACCGCGTAGTCCCAGTCGATTTCGGGAGCCGGCAACACGACGTCGGTTCGTTGCGTGGGAGCCATGGATTGGCTGGTTTGAGGCGCCTGCGCTCCGGCCAGCGGCGCACTTCCAGCTCGCTGCTGCGCGCCCGGTAGTGTGCCTTGAGTCGTGTTCTGCGCCATTCCCGTTTGTGCCTGCTGCAATGCCGGCGCGTTCTGCATGGCGTACTGGTCCTCGAGCGGCGTATACGCGTTCTGCGCACCATAGTTCTGCACACCATACTGGTCCTGCGCTGAAACGGTCTGCTGCGCTTCAGGCGCCGTTTGGTTCGGACCGTTCGCAGTCTGCATTTGCTGCCGCTGCGGAATCGCGATGGGGTGATTGTCGACCGGCTGGCGCAGATTGGCGAAACCGGGGACGGGCTCGAATTCCGGCGCGGGGAGCCCCATCTGCGCGCGCCGCCACCAATAGTTCCGCGTCAGCAACGATTCTTTGTCGGGAATCAGCTCGCTGATATGCATGCCCTCATGCCAGGCAAAACGCCCGGGATTGGCGATGTTTCCTCTCAGCGTGACCGTTTTTTCGTATCGGGGCACAATGGAGTACACGCGAATTACGTCGCCGTCGGCCAACGCCGTCGCCATCCCCGCGGGATCGTAACCCACCTCCATCGCGCTGCGTTCGCGATGCTCGTCGATGCGTTCGATGGAGACGCGGGCTTCCGCAGCCACGGCAGATACGCCGCCGGCATCTCGCAAAGCGCCGGAAAGCGGCTCCTGCGGGCCCAGTTCATAGATGCCCGGATTGCGCACGCTTCCCACCACGGCGGCTTGCGGGCCCACGGGGGGAATGAAGATAACGTCGCCCGACTGCAGCCTGGCGTCCTTGGTCTTGTCGCCCCGAATGAGCAGGTCGTAAAGATCGAAACGCATGACTACGGTTCCTTCGCGGCGCAGCTCAATGGAGCGCATCGAGCCTTCCACGGTAGGTCCGCCACTGGAAAAAATCGCATCTGCCAGCGTGCTGAGCCCGCTCACGGTATAAACGCCCGGCCTCCGCGCCTGGCCGGCAACGTACACCTGAATAGCACGTATCTGCCCCAGGTCGACGGTCAAGTCGAAGTTGCGGTAGACGCGGCCCAGCGCCTCGCGCACATGCGCGTCAAGCGCTGAAAAAGCCAGCCCCGCCACATGAACCTGGCCAACTTGCGGCAGATAGATATCACCCGAGCGGTCCACGCGCAGGTTGTACTCGAAATTCACCTGGCCCCAGATGCGGACGCGCAACTCATCACCCGGCCCGACCACGTAGTCAGCCGGAACCGGCGCCAGGTCAACCGGCGCAAACGTCGAGGGGACGCGCCGGAAGAGATCGGCTCCGTAGACAGGCAGAATGAGGCCGGTGGTGGAGGCGACGAATTTCTGAAATTCTGTCAGCGGCTCGGGCGGAAGCGGCGCTTGCTGCATGCCATTCTGCCGCAACAATTGCTCCAGGTCCCAGTAGGAGCCCTGGCGATTCGAAGGATAGTTGGTGTTGCCTGCGGGGTTCTGCGTTCCCGGGAGATTCGTTTGCGGGTTCGCGGAGGGGAGGTTGTATTGACCGGGCACTCCAGTTTGTGGCTGCTGGGTTCCTTCCTGCGTCTGGCTTGTGCACTCCAAGGTTCCGGCAAGCAAGGGATCTGAACAATCCAGACTGCTTGTGCTCTGGGCCCGTATGACGCACGTAACCAGGGCAACGAAGACCGCAAAACTGAGTTGTCGGACGAGATGAACCTGGTATCCGCGACGGGAGCAGCAAGGAAGTTTGCGGCCTGCGCCACTTCTTTCGCGGAAGGGGGAATTCATGGCTCGAGTCTATAGCATTTCAAGTGGCCCTGCCATGGCGCTTTCCGGTCCGTAACCTCATGACCTTGGTCACGTTGCGCAGCTTCACGCCGCGATTCCAGCCTGCTGCGCCTGAGGCCGCGCGCGCGGCGTCGCAGAGCAGTTAGATTCCAGGTTCCTCTCCCAGCCCCGCCCGCCCCCTCTTTCTGTTATAGTTAATGCCAAGTTAGCTTTGAGATCATTCATCACTGCGCCACCACTTGCTTTCCGGTTCTCCGCCTCAGACCTGTCCCAGTAAGTCGCTCGTACGGTTGGAGGAGCAGTTTGGCTTCAGGACAAGGGCATCTTAGTTCCGATTATCGCAATTCATCTTTTCGTCTGCTATCGGCCGCCGGCGCTACGCGCCAGAACGAGTTGAGTCCATGGTCCCGCTCGGCGGCAAAACGCCTTTTCGATTGCGCCTGTGTGCTGTTGGCATTGCCCGTGGCGCTCCCCGCGCTTCTGGCGATCGCGGCCGCGGTGCGTCTCACCTCGCCGGGTCCGGTCCTTTTCCGGCAGAAACGCATTGGCCGTCACGGCCGTGCCTTCACCATCGTCAAGTTCCGCACCATCGTTGACGGCGCCGGGGAGGCTGAAGCTTCCATGGCAAGCTGGAGCCGGCAACGCCTCACGCCTGTCGGCGCCTTTCTGCGCAATTCCAAGCTCGACGAGCTTCCGCAACTCGTCAACGTACTGCTCGGCCACATGAGCCTGGTCGGTCCCCGCCCAAAGCCGCTCGAAGAAATGATCTGTAGTCTCGCTTGCCGTCCCGGAATCACAGGCATGGCCACTCTGGCGTTCGCGCATGAGGAAGCGCTTTTTACCCGAGTGCCCAGGGATCGCTTCAGCGCTTATTTCCACGGCGTGGTGCTGCCCGTGAAGCAGCAGTTGGACGCCGCGTACATGGCCCGCGCCACTTTCTTCTCCGATCTTGGCCTTCTTACGAAGAGCGTTTTTGGCCGCTGGGACACTGCATCCGCTGAGAAGTTCATCGCCGCTGCCGCGTTCGACCCGGACTCCAAAAAGAATTCCACTCTCATTGCTTCATCACCCGCTGGAGTCGCTCCGGCATCCAACTCGTTCGGCTCCGATGAAACCGAGGCTGCCGAACAAGTCCCGGCCCTCTGACTGCCACCCGTTCCAGCTGCGCGGTCAACAAGAGGACTGCGCCATCTAAGCGCACGCATGAAGCTTGGCTCACGCCGGTTGTTGCGCGCAAATCAGCTTGATTGGGCCAGCACGCTGCCGCGGAATATACGCAGATACAAGTAGAAGCTCGTCAGCATGGCAGCGGCGCCACAGCAATCGAGCATTACATCCCACGGGGTTCCGGTTCTGTTGGGCAGAAAGGTCTGGTGCCACTCATCGCAGGCCGCCACCAGTGCGGTGCCAAGGATGGCGAGCAAGGCATGGGTTCGAAAGTGAAGGCGAGGCAAACTCATCCGCCATGCGCGCAGCCAGGTCAGGCCCAAGGCACCGTAGCCGATAAAGTGGCCCGACTTGCGAATGTAGTGATGGATCGATTCCCAGACCGCTGAATTCACCGGACCAAAGATCGCCTCGTAGAGCCGCCGTAATGGCCCGCTCGTCCGGTTGGCGCCGAAGAGGGCGGTCGACTCGAATGCGACAAGCACGATGCCTACAGCCACTGGCCACCAGGCGCTGACCCAGAACCGGGGTCCCCGCGGACTGCCTTTTGTCCCTGGGGTGGAGAACCGGGGCCCCCGCGGACTACTTTTTGTCGGTGGGGAGGAAATCCAGGAATCGCCGCGCTGCCTATTCGACACGATAGTTCGGCGCCTCGCGCGTGATGATCACGTCATGGACATGGCTCTCGCGCAGGCCTGCACCGGAGATGCGCACAAACTTCGCCTTTTCTTGCAACTCAACAATGTCGGCGCAGCCCAGGTAGCCCATTCCCGAGCGCAACCCGCCCACGAGCTGAAACACCATCGCCTCCAGCGGTCCGCGGTAGGGCACGCGCCCCTCAATGCCTTCGGGCACAAACTTGGCCAGACGGTTTTCATTGGCGCGCTCGCGCTGCACCACGTCGGCGGGCCCGTTTTCAGTCACAGCCAAATCGGCCGAACCCTGAAAATATCGCTCACCCGACCCCTGGCTCATGGCTGTCAGTGAGCCCATGCCGCGATAGCTCTTGAAACTGCGTCCCTGATAGAGGATGGTTTCGCCGGGGCTCTCGTCCACACCGGCAAAGAGCGAGCCGATCATCACCGTGCTGGCTCCAGCGGCGATCGCCTTGGTTATTTCGCCGGAATACTTGATGCCACCGTCGGCAATTACCGGAATTCCATGCTGTCGGGCTGCCCTGTAAGCCTCGGCAATAGCCGTGATCTGCGGCATGCCTGCTCCTGTCACCATACGCGTGGTGCAGATGGAGCCGGGCCCGATGCCCACCTTGACCGCATCGGCTCCCGCGTCGATCAGCGCCATGGCTCCCTCATAGGTCGCCACATTCCCGGCGAGCACGGCTACACCGCTGAAGCGCTTCTTCACTTCGCTTACTGCTTCCAGTACGCGCGACGAGTGCCCATGCGCCGAGTCGATGGCCAGCGCATCAACGCGCGCCCGCACCAGCTCGGCTGCGCGCTCCAGGAAATCGCCGGTCGCCCCGATCGCCCCGCCAACGCGCAGCCGTCCCTGCTCATCCTTGCTGGCGTTGGGGTACTTCAGCTTCTTTTGGATATCTTTCACCGTGATCAGGCCCTTGAGCTCGTACCCGCCATTCACCACCAGAAGCTTCTCCACGCGATGCTTGTGCAGGATCTGCTCCGCCTCTTCCAGCGTGGTGCCCACGGGCACAGTGATCAGGTCTTCCTTGGTCATCACTTCGCCCACGGGAATGTCGGTGCGCGTCTCGAAACGCAGATCGCGATTGGTCAAAATGCCCACCAGCCGCTTGCCCTGCGTCACCGGCACGCCAGAGATCCTGTAACGGCGCATGATCTCCAGCGCGTCGCCGATGGTCTTTTCGGGTGCGATGGTCACGGGGTCAACGATCATGCCGCTTTCCGACCGCTTTACCTTGTCGATCTCGCCGGCCTGGTCGGCAATGGAAAGATTGCGGTGCACAATGCCGATGCCGCCCTGCTGCGCCATGGCGATGGCCATGCGCGACTCGGTGACCGTGTCCATGGCCGAGGAAATCAGCGGCGTATTCAGCGCGATCTGGCGCGTGAGTTGCGTCTGCGTGCTCACCTGCACCGGCACTACGTCGCTGTAGGCGGGAACCAGCAACACATCGTCGAATGTCAACGCTTCGGGAAGGTTTTCAGCAAGCATAATGGCACAATGCTCCTGGCATACCAGGGACTCAGGTGCCTGGTTGGCAGGAGCTTCAGACTATTGTAGCGGAGAGTAGCCCGCTCCAAGTGCGAATGTGCGATGCCGTTAAGGGCCGATCATTTCTTCAGCGGCTTGCGTGCAAAGTAGTAGAGCGAATACGCCAGCAGCCCGAACGCTACGACCGACACCCAGGGGTTGTAGAGGAACGAATGCGGCCAGCCGATGGGATTGGGCTTGTCGAAATGATTCTCATAACCTTGCAAGGCGACGCCGATGAGGCCCACGATGCCGCCCGCAGCAATCAAGCCTGAGGCGTAGAGCGAGCCGGGCGAAACGTCGGAGTCGGCATTTTCGGTGTCGCCAGAG
>JASHYS010000124.1 GCA_030042915.1 Acidobacteriaceae bacterium | reverse complement strand
CTCAAAGCTACCAGGCGCCTGCCTGCACGCTCGCGCCCGTGCGCTGAACGAAGCGCGGCTTCAAGACGCTTGAGCTCGCCCAGAGCTTCGTCGAGCGCAGCCCGGCTTTGCTCTTCCTGAATCTCGCGAAGCCGCAGCAGGCTCCGCATGCCGCGCGACACGGCCATGACTCATATCTCCGCGGCCAACGCGGCCAGACGCTGGAGCCCGTCGGCAAAGCTCACCCGCTCGTGCGCTTCCTGAGTGAGAAACCCGCGCATCGCGTCACGGGCGCCCAGGGCCCGGTCGAGATCGGGATCGGCGCCTTCCTTGTAGGCTCCAATGCGCACCAGATCCTCTGAGCGCGCGTAGATGGCGAGCAGTTTGCGCACCAGCGCCGCCTGCTGACGGTGTTCCTCCGCGGCCACAGCAGGCATGAGGCGGCTGATGGAATCGAGAACCGCGATGGGCGGATACCATCCTTCGCTGGCCAGTGTGCGCGACAGGACCACGTGCCCGTCGAGCAGCGAGCGCACCGCATCCACCAGCGGATCCTGTTGATCGTCACCCTCCATGAGCACGGTGTAAAAGGCGGTGATGGAGCCGGAGCGAAAACATCCGGCGCGCTCGGCCAGCCGCGCCAGCCGGGCAAAGACCGAAGGCGTATAGCCTTTCGCAGTGGGCGGCTCGCCGGCCGCCAGACCCACCTCGCGCGCCGCCATGGCGAACCGCGTCAACGAATCGAGCACCAGCAAGACATGCTTGCCCTGCGCGGCGAAGTACTCGGCGACCGTGGTCGCTGCGAGAGCAGCGCGGATGCGTTTGAGCGGCGATTCGTCGGAGGTGGAAACGACAACAACGGCACGGGCCAGCCCCTTGGCGCCGAGCGAATCGCGCAAAAACTCGCCCACTTCGCGGCCGCGCTCGCCCACCAGACCCACCACGGTGACCTCCGCTTCGGTATTGCGCGTCATCATGCCAATCAGCGTGCTCTTGCCCACTCCCGAGCCGCCGAAGATTCCCACGCGCTGCCCGCGGCCCACAGTCAGCAAGCCATCGATGGCGCGGATTCCCGTGCCCAAAGCCTCGCGAATGGGCACGCGGTCGAGCGCCGGACGCACGGTTCCCTCCAGGGGCAGCGACACGGTCACTCGCGGCGCGCGGCCACTGTCGATCGGCGTTCCCAGCGCGTTCAGCACCCTGCCCATCAAATCTTGCCCCACTTCGACCTCGGGCCTGACGCCCAGCGACCACACCGGATCGCCAAAGCGAATCCCCTCGGTGGATTCAACCGGCATGGACAGCACATTCGCGCCGCGAAATCCGATCACTTCGGCGCGGTGTGCAAGGCCGGCCTGATCCTCGATCTGGCAGCATTCTCCAACTGACACGGGAGGCCCGGCTGACTCAATGGTTTGCGCAACCGACTCGACAACGCGGCCGCGCCAGCGCCACGGCTGGCCGCGCTCAAGGCGCGCAAAGTAACGATCGAGCAGTTTGGTCATGCCAGCTCCGCATCCACGGCCTCGTCTGGTGCTGGCGCTTCTGCTGGCGCTCTCGGCTCCGTTGCGGCAGGAACTGAGTCGGCAGGACGATCAAAGAATCCGCGCTCGATTTCTCCCAATTGCGAGCGCACACCGAGATCAACCGTGCCGACTTTGCTCTCGATCGTGCAGTCGCCAACGTGCATTTCCTGTGCTGCCACCACCACCGGCTTGGGGGTGAGATTGGGAAGCAGAGCCACGGTCTCAGCCCACAGATCGGCTTCCGCAGCCGGGACCAGCAGCCGCACTTCACTCGCTCCGGCCATCTGTCCCAGCGCGACGCGCACCGCTCCGGTCAGCAGCAGCGGATCCATCTGCGCTTCGCGGCGCAGGATGCGTGCAGCAATGGCCAGCGCCAGCTTGACCACCTCCTTTTCTGCGCCCTCGAAAAACCGGTCGCGCTCCTGGGCGATGCGTGTGACAAGCTGAGTCAGCTGCTGCCTGCGGCGTTTTTCTTCTTCGGCCGCATGCGCAGCCTGCGCGTCACGCTCGGCCTGACGGCCCTCCGTGCGGCCGCGCTCGCGCCCGGCCTCGAACGAAGTGTCTTCGGCGAGCCTTTCGCCGGATGCGGGGTTGGCCGTGCTTTTTCGGGCGCCTTTGCGCTGCTCCTGCGGAGCAGCCGCGGCGGTGCTGTCTTCTGCTTCGATCCAGCCGGACCATTCGGGCGTTGGCGGATCGCCGGCACACGCGCGGTACTCGAACGCCTCGATTTCACGGCTCGCGTGGGCTGGCGTAGTCTGCTGGGCGTTTTCCATTTTGGTGCCGACCTGATCCCCTGCTTTCGGTTCCCTAATCCCTATTCCCTGCCCTCTCACGCCAGCATCTCGTCGCCGGTTTCGAGTTTGAGAATCACCTTGCCCTCGGCTTCCAGGCGCCGCGCCAGGTTCAAAATCTCCTGCTGGGCCTGCGCCACTTCGCGCGCGCGCACGGGACCGAGGACTTCCATGTCTTCTTTAAGCATTTCCACGGCGCGCGAGCTCATGGACTTGAAGATCTGCGCGCGCAGCTCCTCGTTGGCGCCGCGCAGAGCTAGCGCCAGTTGCCGCTTGTCTACGCCGGATACGATTTCGCGGATGGTTGCCGGCGGCACGGTGATCAGATCTTCGAAGGTGAACATCAGATTGCGAACGCTCAAGGCCAGCTCCGGCTGCTGTTCCTCGATAGCCTCGAGAATCTTCTTCGACTCCTCGGCGTTGAGCCGGTTGAGCAGGTCGGCCACGGCCTTGAAACCGGAGTAGCTGCGCCGCCCCGCGTCGCCTACGGTCTCGAGCCGGCGGTGCAGGATCAAAGCTACTTTTTGCGCCATCTCCGGCGAGAACTGGCGCATCTCGGCCAGGCGCTGAATGGTCACGACCCTGTGCTCTTCGCTCAAGTTTTCGAGAACTGTCGAAGCGCGCCGCGGATCGAGGTGCGCCAGCACCAGTGCGATGGTTTGGGGATGCTCGGAATCGAGCAGCTTGCCTAACTGCTGCGGGTCAGTGCGCTGCAGCTTGGCCAGATTGCCCTGCGCCGCTTCCTGCGAGCGCCGCATCAACTGCATCAGGTCGTCGGCGCGCTGCTTGCCGAAGGCGTCCACCAGTAGCCGGTTGGCATAGTCCAGCCCGCCATGAACCATGAAGTTCTGGGTGTCGAGCAGCTCCCAAAACTCTTCCAACACCTCGGCGGAGAGCTCGGGCGTGACCCCGCGCAGATCGGAAAGCTCCTCGGTGAGGCGCTCGACGTCGGCTTCGGGCAAGCCACGCAGAACTTCTTTGGCCAGCTCCTCGCCCACCGCGACCAGAAGAATGGCGGCTTTGCGCACGCCGGAAAGGTTGGCCGAATGGCGGCGCCGCGCTGCTCCGGACTCAAGTTCCTGCTCCGCCAAGAGGCTGTCTCCTGTTTCGCTCCGACGTTGACGTGCTACTCGGAATGAATCCAGCTTTGCAGCAGCCGCGAACTCTGCGTAGGCTCGCGCTTCACATGCGTTGTCACCTGTTCGAAGATCTCCTGCGCGCGCTGCCGCTCGGGATCGATCGGAGCCGGCTCAGGAGGATTCAAGGGATTGGGCGCGGCCGCAGGCAGCTCGCGGCTGGGGGCCCTGGCGGGAATGCGAACGGCAAGAGCGGCGCCGGCGTGGCGAATGGCCGGGCGAACGCCAAAGGCCACCACCACCAGCAGGCCAACCAGCAGCGCGCCGTACTTGATGAGCATGGGCGAGCTGTCGACCGCATTCAAAACGCGCTCGGGAACAGCCACGGCCGGCTCGGGGCGATTGCCGTCGAAAGCCAGGTCCTGCACCGTGACCACATCGCCGCGCGAAGAATCGAATCCCACCGCCGCCTGGGCCAATGCAGTCAGATTGCGCAGCTCGTCGGCCGAACGCGGCTGCCACACCGCA
>JASHYS010000123.1 GCA_030042915.1 Acidobacteriaceae bacterium | reverse complement strand
TGGCCTGCGTGCGGATTCTTGAAGACCAGCTCGGTGGAGAGCCAGTCGGACAGGGCCTTGGCCTGGATTTCGCCGTCGCCGGCCTGGCTGGAGAGCGAGGAGCGGGCGAGCAGCGCCGATACCTTGATTTTGCCCGACATGTGGTAAGCGGCGAGAAGCCTGCCCAGTCCCTTGTCGGCCAAATCCATGTAGTCGGGGGCAAGAGCACCCTGAGCGCCGGAGATATCGGTGGCGCCCATGATCATCTGGTCCATCACCGGCTGATCGGTCTTGGCGCCGGTGGTGTCGAATCGCACCACGAGGATGGCTCGATTCTCGAGCTCGTTGGGATTGGCGTCCCAGGTGATGGTGGGAATGGTGATGCCCGCCGGATTGGGCTTGGCGGGCTTGGTGTCGAACGCGATGTGGTACGGCGGTCCCTTCCATTTAGGTTGAACAGGAATGCCCGAAGGCTGGTTCTGATTACTGCACCCTGCCAAAAACGCCAGTCCTGCGATCGCAAAAACGAGCCCATGTTTCACGTCGTCCTCCACGTACCTCGAAAACAACGCGCCATGATACCACCGCCGCAACGGAATGGAATGTGATGGCGGGGCGTCCGGCCGGACGAATGGTCCGGACAGCGTATAAAATCCGATCACCTGGAGGCATGGCGATGAAATCCAAGTTGATCCGATTGGCCGGGATGGTGGTTGTCTCTGCTTCGATTCCCATCTGCCAATGCGTGGTGCGTGCCCAGAGCAAGGCCGACGAGGCTGCTGTTCGCAATATTCCGAAGGCGTTTGCGGCCGCGTGGGCGAAGCATGACGGAGAGCAACTGGCCAGGATCATGGCGGAAGACGTAGATTTTGTTGACGTCGCCGGCGATTGGCTGCGGGGAAGAGCGGATTTCGCGCTCTATCACAGCCGGCTCCTGTCTGTGCGCTTCAAGGAAGCGACCATTACGCCGCTGGAGATTTCGGTACGCTTTCTGCGCCCCGATATCGCGGTGCTTCATTGGAGCTGGAGGGTGGAAGGAGACCGCAACTTTGACATGACACCGCGCAAACCGCGATTTGGGATTTTCACGATGATCGCTGAAAAGAGGGGCGCGGAGTGGCTGGTGACGGTGGCGCAGAATACCAACTGGATCCCGCCTCCAAACCCCGATCCGGAGATGGAGGGAATCAAGCCGGGCATCGCTTTCCCGAAGGACCAGTAGAGCGCGGGTCATTTTTCGTGCTTGATCACGACTCCCGCCTTCATAACAAAGGTGGCGTGTTGCAAGGCCGCGATGTTTTCGAGAGGATTTCCGGGAACCGCGATGACATCGGCAAATTTGCCGGGCTCCAAGGTTCCCAGCCGATCGCCAAGCCCCAGCAACTCGGCCGCGCTGCTGGTGGCCGCATGAATAATGGCCATGGGCGTCATGCCTTCGTCGGACAACGCCTGGAGCACATCGAGGCTGGCCTGGCCCCGCGTCTTGCCGGGCACCGAAATATACATGTCGGACCCTGCTGCGATGGGCACTCCCAACTCCAGCGCGCGCTGCAACCGCCGCCGATTGCCTTCGACGTACCCTTTCATCTCGCTTTCGAAAGCGCTGCGCTCTTGCGCGGAGGACTCGCGGCCGCTGAACATCATCGCGTTTGCCTGGCTTAGAGTGGTATCGGTCGCCACCAGGAAGATGTGTTTCTGCGCCATCATTGTCAGCACATCGTCGGGAACGACGTAAGCATGTTCGATGGAATCGGCTCCCGCCTGGGCTGCGATCCGCGTGGCCTGGTCCCCGATGGCGTGCGCAGCCACTTTCACTCCATCGCGGTGTGCTTCATCAACGATCGCCGTCATTTCTTCCGGCGTGACGCTGGCGGGCGAGCCGTTCACGATGACCTTGATGCAGTTGGCTCCTGCGTTGAGCGCGTTGCGCACGGCCTGCCGCGCGCTCTCCGGGCCATCGAGGGTGACGTACTCCTGGTCGACGAGATTCCGCGGCAGCCCGAATTGTCCGCCCGGTGCGGCCAGCGCGCGCGTGGTGACCAGCATGCGCGGCCCCGGCACCCAGCCACGATTGATAGCGTCGCGCAGCGCGACGTCGCCTTCAACGCCGGAGTTGCCCACATCGCGCACCGTCGTGATGCCGGCTTCAAGATCCTCTCTTGCCGACCTGGCGCCCAGCAGGGCGCGCTCTGCCGTGCTTTCGGTGGCTGCAATTCTCAGCATCTCGGAGTCCTGATCCAGCAGTTTGGCGCCATCCATCTCGAACAGAAGGTGGGTGTGGGCATCGATGAGCCCAGGCAGCAGCGTTGCGTCGCCTAAATCGATCACTTCAGCATTGGCGGGAATAGCGAGCCCCGAGCCGGCGGCGACGATCTTGTCGCCATCGATTTCGATCACGGCATTGGTTAGAACTGTGTCTCCCTTGCCGCTGATCAAACGCGCGGCGCGAATCGCGATCTGCCGATGCGCGGCGTCTTGAGACAGGGCAGGAGTGAGGCCAGCCGAGAGCGCTACGCCGATCAGACAGATGGTCACAAAATGAGCAGGGATTTTCATACGGTCTCCCGGAGGGAAAATTGTCAACGGGTTCTTGACTGCGCCTGGTTTCAGATTCTCGTCTCAGAATGGCGCGAGACGCAACTACCCCTGCTTGTGGTCGCCCTTCCGCTGGCGGGGTTCCGGCTCCTCGCCGAGACCCCTATCGGGTTTCAAAGTCGCGCAACAGGAAGGACCCAGCGGCGATGTGTTGGCGTCAGCGGCCGAAACTATAACGCAAAGTGAATCGCGCCTGGATGGGTTCGACGGGATGCATCACCCTGGTGAAAGCCGCGTTGGTATTCACCGCGCTCGCCACCGTTTGCAGCTCACTGACATAGTTGGCGTCGGTTGGCTGCGGGGCGCGTGTGGCAAGCGACGTGCCGGCTAGCAACGTGGCCGCCGGTGCGATCTGGGATACGTAGGCATAGTCCACATCGTGATCGCGACGGTTGAGCACGTTCAGGACCTCACCCACCAGGCTCCAGTTCCGATTGAACTTGTAGGTTGCGCCCAGGTTGACCAGGGCGGTTGCGGGCGAGGTATATTGCGCGTCGGAGGTCAACGGGCGGGGTCCGAAGTAGCGGAGGCGGATACTGCCCGAAAAGCCCTTGTAATCCTGCAGCGTGGCTCCGGTGGAAACCACCCAACGCACGGCCTCGGGAACCTGGCGGGCGCTGTTGGGGTTCTGCTGGAAGTACGAGCCGGCATTGTTGTACTCAGAATTCGGATCAGTCAGCTGCGAGCCCACCGAAGTGCCGTAGTAGCCGTGGAAAGGGATCAAGTTGTAGCAATTGGAGTTTCTCGGGCAGAGATGCGGACTCGCCGGGTTGGTCATGAAGGTCGAATCCGCCGGATCGGTCTGGGTGAATACGGCGCGGGAGTCGGCAAAGTCGGCGTCGAGGACGAAGTGCTCCAACGGCGTGTAGTAGTTGCCCACTTCGAGGCCCCAGCGGTTGCTGGACTCGGGCGAAGCGAATGTGCCTCCGGTGTCGCCGTCCTGAATGAGCTCGGAATTGCTGTGCAAGTACCAGAGCTCCGCGGTGCTCTGCAGATGCGGAACCGCCGCAGTACGAATGCCAATCTCACCGCCCTTGGTCTGCGCCAGGAAGGCGATCCTGGACGAGCCCTGGCTGGGCGGAACCGACGGCGTGGTGTTGCAGCCGTTGTTGGTGCAATTCAGGTACGGCCAATCGGGCGAAACCGGCTCAAATATCTGCGAGGTGCCACGCACGTCGTTGGTGTGGTAACTGAATCCGCCCTGCAGATA
>JASHYS010000122.1 GCA_030042915.1 Acidobacteriaceae bacterium | reverse complement strand
TACCGGGTAATTGCTGTGGCTTGCTGATTGGGGGGCGTTCTTCGTGCGGGGGAAGCGGGAACAGAATACCACTGGAAGGCAGTGGTCAGGCGCAGCGTTGGTTGCGGGCGATTCACAGGGCGGCGATTGTGCTGTGTTAGGTTGAGAAATTGGAGAGAGAACTATGGGAAACATAACGGACTTCATCAAGCATCATTACCGGCACTTCAACGCGGCGGCGCTGGTGGACGCGGCCGAAGCGTACAACCAGCTGCTGGCCGACGGCGGCAAGATGTTTGTGACCATTGCCGGCGCGATGAGCACCGCAGAGCTGGGATTGAGCCTGGCGGAGATGATCCGGCAGGACAAGGTGCACGGCATCTGCTGCACGGGCGCGAACCTTGAAGAAGACGTGTTCAACCTGGTGGCGCACGACTATTACCAGCGCGTGCCTAACTACCGCGACCTGACGCCGGCCGACGAGGCGGCGCTGCTGAAGCGGCACATGAATCGCGTGACCGACACCTGCATCCCCGAAGAGGAGGCCATGCGGCGCATCGAGCGCGCGGTGCTGGAGGAGTGGGTGAAGGCCGACAAGGCCGGTGAGCGGTGGTTTCCGCACCAGTTCATGTACAAGATTCTGTGCACGGGGAAGCTGGAGAAGAGCTACCAGATCGATCCCAAGAACAGCTGGCTGCTGGCGGCCGCCCGGAAGAATCTGCCCATGTTTGTGCCGGGGTGGGAGGACGCGACGCTGGGCAACATGTACGCGGGCCACTGCATCAGCGGAGACGTGAAGAAGGTGCACACGGTGCGCACGGGCATCGAGTACATGATGGAGCTGGCCGAGTGGTACACCGAGACGACTGCGAAGACGCCGCTGGGATTCTTCCAGATCGGCGGCGGGATTGCGGGCGACTTTCCCATCTGCGTGGTGCCCATGCTGCACCAGGACCTGCAGCGCGACAATGTGCCGCTGTGGGCATACTTCTGCCAGATTTCCGACTCGACCACCAGCTACGGGTCGTACTCGGGCGCGGTGCCCAACGAAAAGATCACCTGGGGCAAGCTGGGCGAGAAGACGCCGAAGTTCATTATCGAGAGCGACGCCAGCATTGTGGCGCCGCTGGTGTTTGCGTATGTGCTGGGGTGGTGACAGGAGGGAGCTTCCAGCTCCTAGCCTCTAGCTGCTAGCCGGTTCGTGCGGGAATAGAGTTTCGTGGTGTCCCACCCTAGCCGCAAAAACAAAAGCGCGGCTAGGATGGGGCAACCCGGCTGGGATGGTGAGAAGGCAAGGACTGAGGGACCAGGGACTCAGAGCAATGAGGCGAAGCCGGCTGCAACGCGCTCTAGTAACGCTGTTGGTGGCGATGTGCGGCGCGGCAAGCGCGCCTGCCGCACACGCTCAGGAGGATCGCGGGTACTGGCGCGCGGCCAGCTCAAACGCGCGATCCATCACCGGCGACGTGCAGATTGCCGAGCTGAAGCTCGCGATCAACTACGTGATGTTTCCTCTGGCGCCGATTCGCAGGCTGAAGCCGGCGGAGGTGAGCGCGGTGTTCGACGCCGACGTGAACGCGGGGATCGAGGGGTCGCTGTACCGGCTCAAGGTACCGCCGTGGCAGCGTTTTCTGCATAAGAACACGTCGTGCGGCGAAGAGGAGACGCAGTGGATGGCGACTTACGTGACGGGACGGACGATGCAGGTGGCGTTCTTCTCGAGCGACGAGATGCCGGTGTTTACATTTGATGCAGTGCAGAATTCGTCGGCCCTGTGCGGGACGTTTGTGTATGCACGGTGATGCAGCTTCTAGCTTCTACCTCCTAGCTTCCAGCTCCTAGCTCCGGCGCACAGAAGGAGACTTTCCGGGTCGATTCCTTACCCGGCTCGTTTTCCTAACCGGTCACCAATGGCGAGTTTCAGACCTGCTCCAGCAATCATCAGAACAATTCCTGAAACGATGCCCACGAGTTCTGCATTGAATAAGCCGAATTTGTAGAACTCGTGAAGCGCGCGATCGCCAAAAAAGAAGATAAGTACGCCCGCGGCGGTTAGCAGCCACGAGATTCCGCGGATGATTTGTTTGCCTGCCATTTTGAAATCGATTTTCAATCGCATCTCCGGCGATTCTTCTGCGGCGCGATTCCGACCTCAGCCGACGCGAGAGCATTCCTCCACCGGAATCGGCACCTGCTCGACAATTTCCAGGCCGAAGCCTTCCAGGGCGGGAATGTGCATGGGGGTGTTCGACAGCAGGCGAATGCGCTGGATGCCGAGGTCGGAGAGGATCTGGCCGCCGAGGCCGATGGCGCGCAGGATGCGGCCGGTGCGGGCCTGCGAGCCCTCGCGGGCGCGCAGCTCGTGGTGCAGGATGAGGCGGCCGGTTTGGGGCGGCTCGGCGCCGGCCGGAGCCGCAGCGCCGCCGGGACCGAAGGCTGTGGCAGGGGTTTGCTCGATCTCGAAGCCGCGCGACGTGTTGTGCAGATAGAGCAGGACGCCGCAGCCTTCTTCGGCAATCATGCGCAAGGACTGGTCGAGAATTTCGCGGCAGTGACAGTCGGCGCTGAAGACGTCGCCTGCCGTGCAGCGCGTGTGCACGCGAACCAGGACCGGATGCGGGCAGGGCGTGCGGGGAGCCGTCGTGACCTCTGGGGCGGCAGGAGAGCCGTTGCCCAGCGCGTCGCTTCGCAGGGGTTCGGGAAACGGCCCGGCATGGAAGGCGGGGCAGTCGGGGCAGAGGTCGCCACGCACGAGGGCGATGTGGCTTTCGCCGCCGCACACTTCGCTTTCGTAAGCGATCATGCGGAATTCGCCGTAGCGGGTTTGGATGACGCTGGCGCCGGCACGGACGATATAGCGCTCGTGGCGCAGCCGGTACCGGATGAGCTCGGCGACGGTGAGCATTCTGAGGCCGTGCTCGCGGCAGAAGGGGATGAGGTCGGGGATGCGGGCCATGGCGCCGTCGTCGCGCATGATTTCGCAGATGACGCCTGCGGGGATGAGGCCGGCAAGGCGGGCCAGGTCGACGGAGGCCTCGGTTTGGCCGGCGCGCACAAGCACGCCGCCGCGGCGGGCGCGCAAGGGGAAAACATGGCCGGGACGGACGAGGTCGCCCGCAGTGGAGGTGGGATCGATGGCGGTGCGGAT
>JASHYS010000121.1 GCA_030042915.1 Acidobacteriaceae bacterium | reverse complement strand
CACGTATTTCTTCGCGACTGCGGTCACATCGGCCAGCGTCACCTTTTCTAGCGCGGCGCGGTAGCTTTCAAGATAGTCCGCCGGGTAGCCGTAGAACTCGAGCCTCTCGCGTTCGGCCAGCACCTTCTCCGTGGTGTCGTAGCGGAAGAGAAATGAGTTCAGGATGTCGTCCTTGGCGCGTTTGAGCTCGGCCTCAGTAAAGGGCGTCGAATTCAGGTCCGCGATTTCACCCTGCGCGGCCCTGGTCCCTTCCACCGTCGTCGCGCTTTTAGTCAGGACTTCCACACGGAAAGCACCAGGGTGGTCGTAGGGCATCTCGAACCCTCCGTCGACGGCGTACGCCAACCCCAACTCGGTGCGAACCTTCTGGAAGAGGCGTCCGACGAAATCCGCGCCCAGGATGTCGTTCATCACGGCAATCGCCGGCACATCGGGATTGCGGCGGTCGATGCCGATGCCGACAATTTGCACGTTCGATTGGTTCACATCGTCTTTGTTGATGAAGTAGACGCCGGGAGCAGGGCCGGGGAATTCGTCGTGGCGCGGCGGCTCCGGCTTGGCGGGCGGAAGGCCTTCGAAGGCCGCGCGCACTTTGGCTTCCATGGCGGCGGGGTCAAAGTCGCCGCTGATGCCGATGATGAGTTTGCCTTTCAGGGTCCGGTCGTGCCAAGCCTCCATATCGGCTACCGTAACGGCGCTGATGGTGGCCAGCTCAGGCTGGCGCGTGTAGGGGCTGTCAACGCCGTAGACCAATTTATTCGATTCACGTTCAGCGATCCCATCCTCATCGTCATTGCGCCGGACAATATCGGTGGCCGCCTGCTGCTGCGCCAAGCGGAGCTTCTGCTCGCTGAATTTGGGATGAAAGAGCAGGTCCATGGCGACAGAAAACACCTGGTCCGCATCGCCTTTGAGTGAGTCCCAGGAGAGCGACGTCGATTCGTCGTCGCCCTCCGTTTCAATGTGCGCAGCCTTGGCCTCCAGCAGGTCGTCCATGGCGTCGCCATCCATCTTGCCGGTGCCGCTGGTGCGCCACGCATCGCCATAAAGCGCGACCAGCCCCGCTTTTGCCGGAGTTTCATCGCGCGAACCGCCCGGAATCAACACCGATCCGTAGATGAACGGCAACTCGTGATCCTCCTCGAGGAAGATGACGATCCCATTCTTGAGCTCGATGCGTTTAGGTTGCTGGGGATGGAATTCGTGCAGCCGGGGAATGGGGATCTGTTCCCAGGGCTTGGATTGCTGAGCGGGGAGCGGCGTCAGGAAGCACAGCAACATTGCAGACGCGAGAGCCTTGCTAAGTAAGATTTCGCGAAAAGCAACCATGGGTCGGGCCTGTTCCCTGTTCCCTGTTGCCTTGTTCCCTGCCTTTCTCATTCCCCGCCTCCATCGTTTTTCTTCGCGTCTGAGGCAGGGGTCTTGGTGTCAATTTCGGCGCTCGTCCGGTTTGAGGCCACAAACACCTGGTTGGCCACGCGGCGGATGTCGGCCTTCGTGACCTTGTCCACGCGATCCAGTTGCAAAAACAGCTCGCGCCAATCTCCGTAGCGCGTCTGGTACTCAGCCAGTGAATTGGCCAGTCCCTGGTTGTCGGCAAGGCCGCGCAGCAGGTCGGCGCGAGCCCGCGTCTTGTACATCTGCAGTTCGGCGTCAGTCACATCGGTCGTCTTCAGTTTTTCAATCTCCTTGTGAATGGCGTCGCGCATCTGGGCCGGGGTGTGGCCGGGAAGCGGAACCGCGTAAAAGGCGAAGAGGCTGGGATATTTTTCGCCGGGATAGGGGCTGAAGCCTTCCGCTTCGGCGGCAATCTGCTGCTGCTCCACCAGGCTGCGATAAAGGCGCGAAACGCGCCCGTTCGACATGATGTCGCTGATGGCGTCGTAAACGGCATCGTCGCGATCGCGATAGCTGGGCCGGTGATAACCCTCAATATAGAAGGGCTGGTCATGCTCGCGGACCACTACTGACTTCTCGGCCATCTGCTCCGGCTCAACGGTGGTCATGTCCTCGGGCTTTAGTCCGGCGGGGACGCGGCTGAAATATTTCTCCAGCATGGGCAGCTCGGTCTTGGGGTCAACATCGCCCACGATCGCTACCACAATGTCGCCGGCGACGTAGTATTTCCGGTGGAACGCCATGGCTTCAGTGGCCGTAATCTGGCTTACCTCGCTGGGCCAGCCAATGGCGCTGCGCTTGTAGTTGTGAGCCACATAGGCTGTGGCCAAAAACTGTTCCAGAAGACTGCCTACTGGATCGGAGTCGACGCGCATGCGCCGCTCCTCCAGCACCACGTCGCGCTCTTTGTAAAATTCGCGCGGGACCGTGTCGGCCAGGCGGCTGGTTTCCATCCACGCCCAAAGCTCCAGGCGGTTTTCGGGCATCGACCAATAAAACTGGGTATCGTCGAGTCCGGTCTCCGCGTTCAAATCGTGCGCGCCATTCTCCTGCGCAATCGCGGTGAACTGGTTGGGGATGACATACTTTTCCGCTTCCGTCTGCGCATCCAGGAACGCCTTACGCAGTTCTTCGAGCTTATTCTCGTCCCGGCTAACCGGTTTCAGCTTCTCGGCTTCGTAGGCGTCGTTGGCTGCTTCCACCTTTGCGAGGGCCACTTTTTCTAGAGCGTAATCCCTGGTGCCGATTTCACTCGTGCCCTTGAACGCGAGGTGCTCAAACATATGTGCCAGTCCGCTCTCGCCCGAGGGGTCGTTCACGTCGCCGGCGTCAACAAACGTGGTGTAGCTGAATACCGGCGCCTCGTGCCGCTCGCACAGAATGAGTGTGAGTCCGTTGGGAAGCACATTGACCGTGATTTTCTGCTCAAAACTCTTCAGATCCTGGGCCTGCACCACGCTCCATGCAGCCAGGGCCAGCAGAGAGATCGAGATCTGCGGCCAAAACCTCGGAAAAACCCTGGAATGCATCCAACCTCCATGATTGGGGACAATCCAATTCGCGCGGACTCGCATCTTCAAAGCTATTGCCCGCGAGCGGGGGCGTCAAACAGAAAGCGGGCCATTTCTTCCACAGAGAAAATCGTGAAGTCGATTTTCTGTTGCGCCTCAATCAGGAAAAATT
>JASHYS010000120.1 GCA_030042915.1 Acidobacteriaceae bacterium | reverse complement strand
TTGGCTCCGTCAAAGCCCGTACCCCTCGTAGGGCCGGTTCAGGCGCGCGCTCCGTGCGTCGGGCTCTGCAGCGATGGTCATGCAGATATTGGCCGCCTTCGCCGAGTGCGTCAGAGCGCCCACGCTGATAAAGTCCACGCCTGTTTCGGCATAGGCGCGGATATTGTCAAGGACGATGCCGCCCGAGGCCTCCGTGGGAATCCAGCGCCCGCTCTCGCCCGCCGCCTCTTTCTTGACCCGCTCCACCGATCGCCTCACCTCCGCGGGCGTCATGTTGTCGAGCAGAATCGCCTCGGCGCCATGCGCCAGCGCCTCCTCGAGATCGTGTTGCGTGCGCACCTCCACCTGAACGCGCTGGCCCGGCTTGCGCTCTTCCAGCACCCGCTTCAAGACCGTGGCAATACCGCCACCCAGCGCAAAGTGGTTGTTCTTTACCAGAATGCCCGAGGCCAAGTCGATGCGATGATTGGTTCCCCCGCCGCACAGCACCGCGTACTTTTCCAGCTGCCTCATTCCCGGCACCGTCTTGCGCGTATCCAGCACGCGCGCATGTGTGCCCTCGATGGCGTCGACATATGCCCTGGTCAGCGTGGCGATGCCGCTCAGGTGCTGAAGCAGGTTCAAAATCACGCGCTCGCAACTCAACAGCACGCGCGCGTTGTGCCGGATGACGGCCAGCACCTGCCCCGCGTGCACGCGCACGCCGTCGAACATCTCGGGATGGCTCACCACCTCAAAGCGCGTGTGCGCCTCGGGGCGCGGATCGAGCCGGGCGTAGATCTCAAAGAAGCGCGGAATTGCGCCCAGCCCGGCAACCACCATCTCCTCGCGCGCCAGGATCGAGGCGGCCGCACGCAGCCCCGCATCGATGGCGAGGTTGGTTGTGGCGTCGGCCGCGGCCTTGTCCTCAACCAGCGCCTGCTCCAGCAATGCGTCGATGCGATGGCTCTTCCAGTCCATAAAGACAGTGGTCAGTTATCAATTCGCAGCTCCGAGTTCATAGCCCGCTTTACTCTACTTCGTCATCCTGAGCGACGAGCAAAGCGAGAAGTCGAAGGATTCTGCGGTTGTCTTTCGTTCACTCCGGCGGCAAAGCCTTCAGCGCCGCGCGCGCCTTTTCCAGCAGCAGACGCGTCTCCGCTTCCTGTTTTTTGAGTCCCTCCACCACTTGCGGAGGCGCTTTTTCCAAAAAGGCCTTGTTCCCCAATTGCCGCTCTGCGGCTGCTAGGCCTTTTTCGTATTTTGCGATGTCCTTTGTCAAGCGCTCGCGTTCGGCCGCCACGTCAATTTTCTTTTCATAGGCAACCGCAACGTCAAAAGCGGGCGTTGAGTGACTGGAAAGCCCAGCCGAAACCCGATCGACAAAGCGAATCTCGCTCACCCGCGCCAGCCGCTCGATGATGTCGCGATTCTCCTCGGCGAGTTTGCGCGAGGCCGCATTCGTGCGGACTTCGATGGGGACTGTTGCCTTCTCTTCCACGCCGATTTCCTTACGCAGCGCGCGGATTTCGACGATGAGGCTTTGCAGGAGCTCCATATCGGCAATCGCTGCGGGTTTCTCGCCTGAAATCTCGCGCGGCCTCGGGAAGATCGCCAGCGCAATCGACTTCGCAGGCGGATTGCCGTCCCATACGGCGTGCCAAAGCTCCTCACTAATGAACGGCATGAATGGCGACAGCATTCGGAGAGACGACTCGAAGACGAGAAGCAGCCTACTGAGTGAACGCGTTGCTAGTCCTCTACGTTCGAGGATGCCTCCTTCCTCTTCGGTCGGCTCCCTCTCTGTGAATTGCTGCATATCGAGAGCCGGGCCAAAATCCAGCCGGAGCTTCACAATTTCGAGATACCAATCGCAGAAGCTACCCCAGAAGAACTGGTAGACGGTGCTTGCGGCCTCATCAAAGCGGTAGTTCTCCAAAGCCGCGTTCACTTCGCCTGCCGTTTGAAATAGGAGGGCCGTGATCCAGCGCTCTTCGATTGCGAAGTCCCCGCCGATAAAAGGGAGATTAAATAGTCCTTTGGATTCCGGAGGGCGATTGAGGAGAATCTTGATCTTCTCTGCTGCTTCGGGAACGTCCTTCAGAGATGTCAAAATCTTGGAAGTCTCTTCGGGCGAGCGAGGTCGCCGAATCACCTGCATCGGGCTCGGAAACCCAAGTTCGCGAACCTTGTCCACGTTCATGAAGATGAACCGCGCGGCGTTCCAGATCTTGTTGGCAAAGGCGCGATAGCCCTCCGTACGCGCCACATTGAACGCAATATCGGTTCCCGGCGATGCCATCGACGCCAGAGTGAAGCGCACCGCATCGGTCCCGTACTGCTTCACAATCTCGATGGGATCGATGACGTTGCCCTTGGTCTTCGACATCTTCTCGCGGTTGGCGTCGCGCACGAGGGCGTGGATGTAGACCTCGCGGAATGGAACCGATTCAGCAGGCGGGCGCGGGCTCCCATCGGGCATCGGGATCTCCGACGAGAACCAGCAGCCCAGCATGATCATGCGCGCTACCCAGAAAAACAGAATGTCGAAGCCCGTCACGAGCAGGCTCGTCGGATAGAAGGCGTCAAAATCCGCGCGAGTTTTCGGCCCAATGTTCGGCCATCCAAATACCGAAACCGGCAGCAGCCCGGACGAGAACCACGTGTCGAGCACGTCGGTTTCCTGCGCGATTTCCGCCGATCCGCAATGCACGCATACCTTGGGATCTTCCTTCGCATTCGGCTGCGGCACGGTGATCTGGTGGCAAACCGCGCAATGCCACGCGGGAATGCGATGGCCCCACCACAACTGCCGCGAGATGCACCAGTCGTGGATGTTGTTCATCCACTCCAGATAAATCTTTTCGTAATTCTCCGGCGTAAAGCGGATGGCCTTGTTGCCGCCGGCGTCGGGCTTGACGGCATCGATGGCCATTTCCGCCATCGACGCGCGGCCATCGTTCGCCTTCTTGTTTACGGCAATGAACCACTGCGCGGAAAGCCGCGGCTCAACCACTGTCTTGCAGCGATCGCAGTGGCCCACGTTGTTCGTGTAATCCTTCACGCCCGCCAGGAGCCCCTGCGCTTCCAGATCGGCTACGATCTTCTTCCGCGCCACATACCTGTCGAGCCCCGCGTAGGCTCCGCCCTCGGCGTTGATGTGAGCGCGCTCATCCATCACGTTGATCGATGGCAGATTGTGGCGCTCCCCGAGCGCGAAGTCGTTGGCATCGTGCGCCGGCGTCACCTTCACCGCTCCGGTTCCGAACTCGCGACTCACCCAGGGATCGACCACGATAGGAATCTCGCGATCCATCAGCGGCAGCCGCAGCTTCTTGCCGTGCAGGTGCAGGTAGCGCTCGTCCTCGGGATGGACGGCCACGGCCGTGTCGCCGAGCATGGTTTCAGGCCGCGTGGTGGCCACGGTGATGAACTCGCCCGTCTCTTTGCCGCCGTCGCCGATCACGGGGTACCGAATCTCCCAGAGATGTCCCTTCTGCTCCTGGTGGACCACTTCCAGGTCGCTGATGGCCGTCTGGCAGCGCGGACACCAGTTCACGATGTAGGCGCCGCGATAAATGAGTCCCTGGTGGTAGAGCCGGACGAACGCCTCGCGCACGGCCAGCGATCGCGGCTCGTCCATGGTGAAGTACTCGCGGCTCCAGTCCACTGAAACGCCGAGCCGCTTCATCTGCTCCAGAATGGCGCCGCCGTAATGCCGCTTCCACTCCCAC
>JASHYS010000119.1 GCA_030042915.1 Acidobacteriaceae bacterium | reverse complement strand
GTACGCGTGGGCATGCCCGTCGAAGGGCCGGCGCGCTGCACGTCGAAAATAACGCCGGGAATCTCGGCGTAATACCCCAGGCCTGAGAACTCGGCCATCAGCGAGATGCCGGGGCCCGACGTCGAAGTCATGGCGCGTGCGCCCGCCCAGCCTGCGCCCAGCACCATGCCGATAGCCGCCAGTTCGTCTTCCGCTTGCACCACGGCGAAGGTCGCCTTGCCCTCGGGAGTGACGCGAAATTTCTTCAGCAGATCGGTCGTGGCTTCAATCAGCGACGTGGACGGCGTGATCGGATACCACGCCACCACCGTGACGCCCGCAAACACCGCGCCCATGCCGCAGGCGGCATTGCCGTCGATAATGATCTTGCCCGCCGTGCCGTTCATCGGCTCGATAAAGAACGGGTCGCGCTTGGTGAAGTTCACTCTGGCGTACTCGTATCCAGTCTCCACCGCGCCGAAGTTCAGATCGAAGACCTTCTGCTTTTTGGCGAACTGCTTCTGCACGCCCTTTTCTACTACTTTCAGGTCGATTCCCAGCAACTGCGCAACCACGCCCACGTAGACCATGTTCTTCACCAGCTTGCGCAGCTTGGCCTCGGGGCATACAGCTTGGGTCAGCTTGTCGAAGGGAACCGGATAGCACACCACATCGTCCCGGTAGGTGCTCAGATTCAGATATTCCTCGTAGATCGCGACCGCCCCCGGCGGCAGCGCCAGGATGTCCTCGCGCGCAGTCTCAGGATTGAGCGCCACCAATACGTCGGACTCGCGCTTGCGTGCCACGTAGCCGTCCTTGCTGGCGCGGATCGTGTACCACGTCGGCAATCCGGCAATGTTCGACGGGAACAGGTTCTTGCCGCTGACCGGAACACCCATCCCAAAAATGCTCTTCAGCAGAACGCTGTTGGCCGATTGCGAACCCGAACCGTTCACTGTGGCTACGATGATGCTGAAGTCGTTGACGACGCGCGGACGTGCGCTGCTTTCGCCCTGTTCTTGTCCCAGGGCCAGGTTCCCAGACGCCATTTGGCGGGATTCCCTTCCGGTAAATACCTTGAGAGTTCCTCGGGCGGAGATTCTTCACGCCCTCTGTGATTATAGTCACTTCGAAGAGTTGCTGTCTCACTCTGCGCCCCAAAGGTAACCCCTTTGTTTCCCATCTCGGCTTGACCCAACCCGCGCGCTCTCCAGTCTCCAAGTTCCCGCCTTTCGGCCGCCTTGCGCCCCAAGATAGGTTACTTCTGGTTACCTTTGCGCATTCTGTCAAGTGACTGACTTCCCATGCGCTTTGCCGCCGAAGTGCGATAGCAGTGAACCCGCCTCTGCAACATCATGGAAACACGAAGTGAAATTGGAGAGATTCCAATGGTGCATCCCATGGTCGGTAGGATCAAAAATCGCATCTTCGCTGGCCTGAAGGCCCGCAAGAACCCCCTGGTGAAGGACGATGGCAACATCATCGTCGAACTCGCTCTCACACTCCCCGTGCTCATGCTCCTGTTCACAGGCGTGATCTCGTTTGCCATTGCTTATGGCAATCAACTGACGCTCACCCAGGCCGTCGGCGTCGGAGGCGAGTATCTTCAGCAGTTGCGCGGCAGCACCACCGATCCCTGTGCTTCTGTGTTGTCGGCGGTCGAGAATGCTGCGCCCTACCTGACGGCGAGCAACATCAGCCTCACCATCACCATGAACGGAACCAAGGAGAGCGGCAGTTCCTGCCCCGGCGACCAGACGAATCTGGAACAGGGAACGCCGGTGACCGTGTACGCTACGTACCCCTGTACCCTCTCCATCTACAGCATGAAATTTACTTCCGCCTGTCAGCTCTCGGCTGAAGTCACGGAATACGAGTACTGACATGAATCTACGAAAAGGAAATCCTATGCGTCGCATCAGCAGATCATTCTTCCCCCGGCTGATGGCCGGTGAATCTGGACAAACCTTGCCGTGGATTGCCGGCATTGCCTCGGTATTTATGGCCATGGGCGGAGGCCTCGGGCTCGATCTCGGCCGCGCCTATATCGTTCGCACCGATTTGCAGAACTACGCCAACGCCATGGCGCTGGCCGCCGCCGGCAATGTCTACAACAGCTCCTCGACCAATAACGCCACGACAGAGGCCGACGACTATAGCGCGGCACAAGGCGATGAAAACTACAACCCCCACCTCGGAACTGTTACCGGGACCGTCACCCCTGTCTGCGCCAGCATCCTCGAGCCCAGCGGAGAGACCTGCACCTCCAGCTCAGCCGCCAACGCCGTCAGAGTGACTGAGGCGACCAGCATTGGCACGTATTTCATGAAGCTGTTCGGCGTCCCCAGTCTCACCATCGCCGCCAACGCCACGGCATCCATGCAGGGCGCAGCGCAACCCTGGAACGTGGCCATCATTCTCGACTCCACCAAGTCGATGGGCACCGTTGACACCAATTGCGGCGGCTTGACCGAATTTCAATGCGCCGAGCAGGGAGTGCAGGCGATGCTGGGTACCATCAATCCCTGCGATCCCGGCTACACCAGCTGCACGCCCACCAGCAACTCGCAATTCCGTGCTTCACTTTTCCAGTTCCCCAATGCGTCGTACAACTCCAGCATGTATTCCACGCCTTGCAGCATCAGCTGGACGAATGAACCTTATACTCTTCCCACGAATTCCCCCACCAGCTCCACCGGCTACAGCAACATGTCCTATACCGCGCCTGGTGGCAAAAGCGCCGCGTACACCGCCACCTATCAGGTCGCAAGCTGGACAACCGGTTATTACGACGCCGGCAACTCCGCGACTGGAAATTTGAATACCGCCAATCCGCTGGTGGCTGAGATCGGCTCTACCAACAGCAGCGGGACATTCGCAGCTGGATGCCTCCCAGATAATGGCGGCGAGAGTTCCTATATGGCCAGCGTTATCTATGCGGCCACTGCCTCGCTCGAGGCCGAACAGTCCGCAGTTCCCAACTCTCAGAACGCGCTGATTGTGCTCACCGACGCGCAGGCACAGGCCACCAGTTCCGATTTCCCCGGAGCCGGCTACACCGCCAGCGTCGACGGCGTTGCCGACAGCGCCCTCAACATCCTTAGCCCGCTCGTGGCTACCGAGAATCTGATAGGCGGGACCCTAGGCACGTATCCTGACGACGTTGACGAATGCCAGCAGATGATCGTGGCCGCGCAGGCAGCCAAAGCCGCGGGCATCCGCGTCTACAGCGTGGCCTACGGCTCTGAAGATACCGGCTGCGGCGCTACCGGCGCCAGCGGCACTGACACCTCGCTCGTGCTCACCTCCACGCAGATCGCCGATTTGAATTACAACTTCGGCGCCGTCTCGAATCTGACGCCCTGCATCACCATGGAGAACGTCGCCTCGTCGTTGCAGTATTTTTACTCCGACTGGGACCAGAGCGGCTCGGGCAGCACCTGCCAGGACGCTTCGCACACCGTGGTCAGCTTGAAGGATATCTTCATGTCGATCGCGGGAAGTTTCACCAATCCTCGATTGCTTCCCAATAACACCTCGTACGTCGTAACTGGCTCCTGACCCCAGATCAATACCGGCTTACCATAACTAAACTAGAAAACAGCGAAGGCGCCTAAACGGGCGCCTTCGTTGTTTCATCCGAGTTCTGGGCGCTCTGCCGCCGCGTCTGGAACCGGCCGCATCGCTTTTCTCCGCACGAGAAAGCTAA
>JASHYS010000118.1 GCA_030042915.1 Acidobacteriaceae bacterium | reverse complement strand
CGAGCGGGACCCGCTGCTGGTGGATCGACTGCAGCGTCTTCGAACCATCCCGGGAGTGGGGCCGATCACAGCACTGACCTGGGCCCTGGAAGTAGGCGACACATCGCGTTTTCGTTCCATCAAGCAGGCCATCAGCTACTGCGGCCTGTGCGGAGATGAGAAGAGCTCGGCCGACAAGGCGATGCGGACACCCATCTCCAAGAAGCGCAACAAGCATATCCAGCAGGTGCTGGTTGAAGCTGCGCGATTGGCGCCGCGCTATAGCCAGGAACTGGCTCTGCTTTACGAGCGCGAGCGGCAGCGGGGACACGGAGGTCGGGCCACACTCGCCGTTGCCAGGAAGATGGTAGCTCACATGCTGGCTGTAGACCGGCGCAAGACAGCCTTCGTGCCTGCCGGCCAGTTCACGCAGATCGCGGCAGCGTAAAGACCCTTCCTAAGAAGGGAAAAACATCAGGATCATCAGAAGCGCAGACTGCCAGGTCCCGCCGATGACCGGCCGGGCAATGGAGGCAAACTCCTGAGGCTCTCTACGGATTGTTTCGGGACTGGCAGAGAACACACACTCAATCTTCGGTGAAAGCTCCTCGGAGCTCGAGACCGCAAATGGATGTCCGGTTCTGCAAGATACAGGAACCATCAGCCGAGAGGCAAACATGCGCAGCCAATGATCCCGATCAAACCAACGACGCGCTCTCCGGAGCGCGTATGGGGATCTTGTGCTTTTTCCTTGACAACCGACTTACATGGATGCCGGTCACACGCCCAGAATGCGAAATTCGTGAGGCGACCCCGACGCGGAAGATTGGGTTTGCGTTGACATTGCGCGTGCCCAACCGTCTCAAAGGTTGTCCTACCCTTTGGAGAACGCAAGGATGCGAGCGGCAACGAGGACCGGAGTAGCGATTGCCATATTGGCTTGGGGATTGGTTTGCGCGGGACAGGAGGAGAAAAAGCAAACAGCGGAGCCAACTACCGCAAAACAGAGTGGCTCGCTCTCTGGCACCGTGTACTGCGCGGACACGAACGCCCCGGCCCGGTTGGCCCAGGTCAATCTGGTCCAGTATTCCGAGAATTCCTACGAGAGCCATATGTTCGCCAAGACTGACCTGGATGGTCGATTCGCGCTCAAGAACCTTCCAGAAGGCGACTACTATCTAGCCGCGGTATTGCCGGGCTATGTTGATCTGCTGAGCGTACTGACCAAAGCGCACCTTGACGCGATGACTACCGAGGATCGCAAGAAAATGCTGGCACAGGTGCCGAAGGTGACGATCGCTGCCAGCCAACCCGGGCATGTATCGATCCGGCTGGAACGCAGCGCGAAGATTAGCGGAACTGTCCTCTATGACGATGGCAGCCCGGCGCCTGGATTGCTTGTAAGCTACGAACCCGTAACCTCGGGCGAGAAACCGAAAGACGTCGATGGGTGGGTGATGGTGGGCATCCCAAACACATTTAGCGGGCCGTCGCTGACCGATGACGAGGGGCGCTTCAGAATTCTGGGGGTTCCTGCGGGCCAGTATCTGGTGCGAGTGACGGTTCCCACGCGATTCACTCAAGGAGACGAGGTCCCTCAATATGGGGAGGCTTTTGATCCCTATGACGGCCTGAACGTTTATGTGGGCGGAGCGTTTCGTGCGAGCAAAGCGGAGAAAATCGAAGTGGACGCGAGCGGAGCGACGAAGGACGCGGACATTACAGTTCCGCTGACCAAGCTGCACACGGTGCGCGGACAGGTGCTTTTAAAGAACACGAACCAGGCACCGGCATATGCGAATGTTCGGTTGCTTTACTCAGACACGCGTGAGCAGGCGCGGTCAGTATACGCTCCCGACGGCAAGTTCGAAATGGATTATGTCCCCGAGGGGAACTATGTTTTGCAGGCAGCGGCTGGTGGAACGCCGCCGCCGAATCCGGCCGACTACGAAGGCCAGAGCTTCCATCGCGTCGCCTGGACTTTTCCACGGGCCGGGAAGGGATCGCCAGAGATACCGCTCGTCGTGGCCGGCGATTTGGAGAACACGACTATCACTGTTCCGGATGTTTCCGCAGGCGATCAAAAAGGACCGACAATTTACCTCATGGTGGGCACTCACCCTGCAGTGGGCTCATCTGACGATCAACACTAAGTGCCTAGTGGGGCGTCGTTACCAGCGAGGATGCGCCTGTGCCGCGCGGAGTGACACTGCCAGCGAATCGTTGATCATGAGTGGATGGTCGGCAATACGGCAATTTCACTCAGCTGGGCACCCGAACCTGAAGTGCCTGTATGGTACGCCCCCTGATTGCCGGTTTTCGGGTACTCGGCCATTCCGTTAGTTCTCCGAAGGTTGTTCGATTTGGTCAATGACAAGGGTTTGAACCGGGCCACGTTCGCGCTTGAGCTTGAGACCGAGACGGTCGACGACGTCGAAGACTGCGGCGGCAAGGTCGCGGTTCTCAGGATCATCCGGTGGGAGACTGAAGTCGTAGGATCCGGTGATTCCGGTTTCGTTCAAGACAGGAAATTGGAGGTAGCTGCTAAGCCTCTCGGCCAGATAATCGGTCGTGGTGTTATTGCCCATCGCTTCCCCATCGATGCGGTCCTGCCGTATCAGGACTATGGCTCGGGGATCGGATGCCGGGTCTTTGGGTGGCCTGAATTGTAGCGGCTTGCTGCCGCGCACGAGGATATAGGTTTCACCTTTCTTCGTGTCGATGTGGTACTTAAATCCGAAGCGATCGCGCAGGAGACATTGGAGCATCAGGCGCTGCTCGGAAGTCGGTTCTGCGTTGGCCACCGTGATGTTGCGCGAAGGCGAGGCATCGGGCGGGACGGCGTTGATCTCATACCACTGTGAATTGATCCAACCCGGGCCTCCAGAGACCTGGTAGTCCTGAAGGTTGAAGGCGAACTCAACGAGAATCTTTGCGAATCCGCCAAAGAAAATGCGCCCGCCAGGCTTGCCATAGAAGCCCATCAATCGGCTACGGGCCGCAGGATCGGGCGGCTTGATGGTGGCGGCATCGAAGCTGGGCATATTTCCGGACACGGCGACAGATTGCGGAGATGCACCCGGCGTGACCACCATAAGGGTATAGCCGAGAAGAACAGTAAGCGTGACTCGGGGCATTTGCTCTCTCTTCAGAAACCATACAGAGCCCCGGCGTAGCACCGTGACCGGAGTCTCCTCAAGCCTGCCTGGGTCTTCAGCAACCGTGATCAATAGACGTGGGGAACCGGGTTAGTCGCTCTCTAGTCACGGCGTTCCGGTTGAATTGGCGGCCATACGGCAATAACCAAGTAGTAATTTCCGGATCGCCGGTAATTCGACCGGAACCTGCGGCTAACAAGTCTTTCCCCGGCTGGGAGCGCGGGTACTTTCAATCGGCTCAGGCCATGTTAACCGTTCAGCCCTGAGAGAGTTATCACTGTGTGGAGCGATTTCATGAATTTGGAACCGTTCCACCGGGTTTTGCGTAAGGTGAGGTTCATGGGTAAACTGACCGCCGCAGGGCTTATTCTCACTCTCACTTTGGGACTCTCATTTGGTCAGACGAGCCACCCAGCAATTGACCTGCTTCCTTCTCCCACAGGTCCATTTTCGATTGGACGGGTGAGCTATTACTGGATCGATTCGGCGCGCCCGGAGCCACTTGCCGCCAGCAGCCCCGCCTATCGAGAACTCATGGTAGACGTCTGGTATCCAGCGGACACCGTTGGTGCTCAGCCGCCCGCTCCATATCTCCCTGACTTGAGCGGCGCCGAAAAAGTGGTTGGCCAAGACGGCATCAGCAAGATATTTAGCGACGCCTACACGCAAATACTCAGTGGCAGATTGTATACCCATGCCCAGGAAGGGGCAGCCTTCGCTCGGGGGCTCAAGCAGTGTCCAGTTTTGATTTTCTCTCATGGCTTAGGCGTACTAAAGACCGACTACACATCTGAAATAGAGGACTTGGTAAGCCACGGCTATGTGGTTGGCGCAATTGCTCACACCTATGACACCAAGCTGGTCTCTTTTCCTGACGGACGCGTAATTCGATTCGAATACAACCAAAGACAGGCCTACTCCGGCGCAGAAGATGCAGCAATCCAATATGGCAATGAACGCCTCAAGGTATGGGCTGCCGATATCCGGTTTGTAATGGATCAACTCACCCGATACAACCGGGAGCTTGATTTCCAGGCGCCGTTCGGAGGCCATTTGGACCTCAGCCGTATTGCCGCATTCGGTCACTCGGATGGAGGCCGAGCCGCAGCATTGGCATGTCAGACTGATGATCGTCTCCGCGCCTGCCTTGATATGGACGGTGTAGCCGATAATTTGCCGTTCTATCGAGACGTTAAGGGCGACACAATGAAGCAGCCGTTTCTGCTGTTCATTCGCCCACGGAAGCCTGGAGGTCCAACGGCTGCGGATGCGGCCAAAATGGGCTACACTCTCGATCAGCTCAAAAGGCTCGTTGTGGCAGTCGACAAAAAGCAAACTGATTTGCTGACGGGCATGCCCGCGGGTTCATATCGCGTGACGGTGGCAACTCCCGGAATAACGCACATGAGCTTCAGTGATTTGCCCATGATTCAGTCCGCCGATGACGAGACGCAGTATGAAAATAATCTTCTCGCCATGAAAATCATTCGCAGCTATACACTCGCATTCTTCGATGAAACCTTAATAAAGAAGAAGGCAGAACTTCTCGGCCATAAATCGACCAGCAACCCGATGGTCAAGGTCGAATGGTTTCCACCTTTGGCAGCGAACCCGTCACACGCGGGTCGATGAGCGACGGCGAGAGTGTACTAGCGAAAGGCTGCGAACGGTCGCAGACGATCTCAACTCCGGGAGATACGATCCGCGGCTTAGCTGGATGGCAGACCTCTTGTTGTGAGCGTGTGGTCGGCAATACGGACATAACAGTGGCGAAAATCAGGCAAACTTTCGGATGGCCGGTCATTCGCCGAGAATCGCCAATTGGCCTCATTACACCAAATGCTTCCTCTCAAGCGTCGCAGCCTGGGCACGGTTCATTCAATCGAATTCCGGTACCTTCGCAGACACCACAACGACCGTATCGACGGGTGCTTTCTCTGGCCTCAGTTCCAGGCCAAGTTGCTCTCGCAGCGCAGTGAACAAGCCGGGCAGCGGCGCATCTGGCGGAACGCCATGGCCATCGTCTTGAGTCCAATCGATCTTGAAGTCATATTCTCCTGCCAGGCCGGTTCGGTCGATCACGACACGATCGCAGTCAGGCACATAAGCGAACCAATCGGCGAGACCGCTCATTGAAATTGCTTTGGCCGTCATATGGCCGGGGCTGGTATGAATGCTGTCAATCTTCTCTGCCCTTGGTTTCCCGTTTTCGTCAAACTGCGGCGGCGACGGCGACAGTTTTGCTCCGGTCCTAACGGCCACCAGCGCATACACCGGA
>JASHYS010000117.1 GCA_030042915.1 Acidobacteriaceae bacterium | reverse complement strand
CGATCCTGATTCGCGCAAATAGCTCAATTGCCCGATGGCGGAGTGGGCGGTGGCGTGGCGGGCGTGCTCGACGGTATCGACGGAGGCTTGACGCTGCCGCAGTCGGCTCCCTTATAGACGAATGTCATCTGCGTCGTCGTATTCATGGCCTGGCCATTGGGCAACGTTCCCGACATCTGGATGGTCGTCTTGACCGTGTCCGCATCTACAAAGGTGGTCTTGACGGTTCCGGTCATATTCAGTCTTCCCGTGCAAGTCACAGTCGCCGACATGCCGGTCGGCGACGTCACCACATTCGACGATTGGCACCCCGCCTGCGTGTTGCTGAAACCGCCGCCGTACTTGTCGATCATGGCTTGCGTCACGCATACCTGCGAGGTGCGCGGAGGCATCGCCGGCGCGCCTGCCATGTCCATGCTCATCTGCGTGGTCACGTCATAGAGACCGGGTCTCTGCTTTATGGGGGACTGTGCGGTTGCCGCACCTGCAATCAGACTACATCCAAGAATCGTCCCAATCAGGGGCTTGTTCACAAAACCTCCACATCGCGCAGGGAAGCAGAAGCGCGTTCTTAAGACTCTATCCCAAGGTGAATTGGGCTGGAAAGAGTTTTTTGCTGAAATTTGCTTTGACTCTTTTGCCCAGCAGCGCGCCGGCACCGGCGGCCCAGGTGCCTCCCGCTACTGCGCGGGCGTTTTTGCCACGTCGCGCGTCGATTGCCACGCAATCTGCTGCCAGCGCCCATCGCGGCGCGCGTAGACCGTAAGAATGAAGATGTCGAGAGCAAGGGGCGCTTCCTGCACGCGATGATCGATGACTTTTACTGCGTATTCACCATCGATCACTGCCGTCTCGCCCAGCACGCGGACGTTGAGCTTGATCGGAGTCCAGGCAAGATAATGCAACTGCCCGGAGCGGATTGCGTCCAGGTAGCTCGCTTTGGTATCGACCTTGCCGCTGGCGTGAACATAGGTCACGTTGCCGGCCATGATCCGGTCCAGGGCCGCCACATCGGAATGGACGAGCGCTTGGGTGCGCGCCTGCTCCACGGCCAGAACCTCATTCGCGGCCGCAGACCTTTGGCTTTGCGCAGCCGCGCAAAGCCCCGCGCAGGCTCCCGGGACCAGAGCAAGCGCCAGCCAGATCTTTCTCATCAGTTCCGCTTTTCTGCGGCAGCAAGCTTCAGCAGGGCGTCGGTCACCTGGTCGGAGGCGTGGCGCACCACGGCCTCTTCGCTGGCGAAGTTGCCAGCAACGCAGCGGACACCGAGCGCTTCCACGCGTTCCACGTCCGGGGTGATCGGCGACGCACCTTCGGCTGCGTAGCGCGCCAGGGTTTCAGCCGAGAAGGTTCCTGTGTTCACAATGGCGTAGTCGAAGACCGGCTTGCGCGTATGGTCGTAGATGCGCTGGATATGCTCTGACGCCGTCAGGCCCAGGCTCTCATTGGCTTGCGTCATCAGATTGCAGATAAACACCCTCAGTCCGCGCGCCTGCGCCAGGGCTTCCGCGATTCCGTCCACCAGCAGGTTGGTGATCAGCGAGGTGTACAGCGAGCCAGGTCCCACGGTGATCAGGTCGGCACGTTCAATGGCTTCCAGCGTTTCAGGCAGCGGCGCGGGATTGGGCGGATCGAGCGTCAGCTCGACGATGCGCCGCCGGCTGGCGGTGATTTTGGTCTCGCCGCAGACCACTGAGCCGTCGTCCATGTTGGCGATCAGCGTGGCGTTGACCGTCGTGGCCGGGTAAATGTGCCCGCGCGTAGCCAGAATCTTCGAAGCCAGCTGCACGGCCTGGGCAAAATCGCCCGTGATCTCAGTGAGCGCGGCCACAAACAGATTGCCGAAGTTGTGGCCTTTCAGCCCGTTGCCGCCCCTGAAGCGGTGGGTAAACAAGCGCGTCAGCAGGTCTTCTTCTTCGCTGAGGGCCACCATGCAATTGCGCAAGTCGCCGGGCGGAAGCATGTTGAAATCCTGGCGCAGGCGGCCGGAGGAACCGCCATCGTCAGTTACGGTGACCACGGCGGCGAGGTCGGCGATGGCAGAAGGAGGGGCGTCAATCTGGCCGGCCGCGGGAACATGCCGGCGCAATCCGCGCAGTAGGGTTGAAAGGCCGGTGCCGCCGCCCATGGCTACCACGCGCAAAGGGCCGCAGGCAACCGGCTCGCCGGCTCCAGGACGTGGCGCCGGCGCAGATTCGCCGTTCACGAGGGAGGAGTTCAAAACCAGGGCCTATGGAACTTCAGGATACAACAATTCAGTAAACCGCGGATCATCCACCATGCTCTGAAAGTCGTTGTCGGCGCGCGCTTGCAGCCGGTTTTTGGGATTCAGTTCGATGGCCCTTGCCAGGTTGGTGAGGCAGTCCTGAGCGTGTCCTGTAATGGCTTCGAGCACGGCCAGCCCGTAAAGCGCATAGTCGGCGCCGGAGTGCCGGGCGAGAATCTCGTTGAACTGCTCGCGCGCTTCCTCGTAATAGCCGGTGTTCAACAGCGAGATGGCGTAATCGTAGTGCTCCTCGGGCGTTTCAAACGACAGGGCCTTTTTCTCCAATTGCCGCCGGCAGGTGGTGATATACACCCGGCAGCGGTCCTGGAGTTCCATGGGCGCCTCGGGCAGCAGCTTTTCCAACGTGCTCAAGGCTTTCTCATATTTACCCTGTTGCAGCAGCAGCACGGCGGCCTGGTATTGCTGGAAGGTCGGTTCCATACCCGTACGGGCACGGCCGTCGGGTTTCGCGGCTTGGGGCGAAGTCTTTTTGCGGCTGGACGCCGTCGTACGAGCCTCTTGCGTCATGAATTTACCTGGAAGCGCGAATTCCTTACCCTCATGCGCCGGGTGCGTTGCGGCGGAGGAGCCCGGTTTTGGAATAACGCTACTTAGGCCATGTTTATACGCAGTTCCCCACATTCAGTCAATGGGGCGCCTTTATGGCGCAATCTCAGACGGTGCTCGCAAATGTTTTTGCTTGTTCCTCCTGTCTTCCCGCTCCCTCGCTCAATCGCTCCCTGCCTTTCTATAAATGGAGGGATTCAGCGATGGGTCGTTGTACATCTTCAACTGCCGGTAAAGTTTGAAACTTCGCTCGCCGCTCAAAATCTGGCGCCAGAGCGCATCCAGGCAGCCGGCCAGGTCGCTGCGCTGCTGGTCCAGAATGGCAAGGCGCTCGCGATTGCGCGCCGCGTGGCCTTGCGGCGCATTCCTGCGCTCCGTCTCCTCGCGCGTGTGATAGATCTTCAACGCCAGGATCGAAAGCCGGTCGATGATCAGCCCCGGCGTTTCGGAATGGAGCGGAGCCGTCGCATTCGGCAATCCCCGTGGCGACAGCCAGCCAAGAAGCGTGCGGTCCAGCTCTTCCAGCAGGTCATTGCGGCGCTGGTTGGTGCGGTCGATGCGGCGCTTGACGGCGGCCACTTCGGCGTCGCCGGCCCCGGGCGCCCGCGCCTGGTCCTCAATATGCCACAGATCGAAGTTGGCGCGATGCTGCTCGGCCACCAATCCGGGCCAATCGCCGGCCGTTTTCGGTTCGGCGCTCCCGCCGTCCGCGACGTCCGCCCGCGCCTCCGGAGTCTGATGCCACTCGCGTGTCAGCCGGTCCTGCATCGCAACAATCTCTTCAGCCGAAACCATCCTTATGGGTCCTCGGCGCCCAAGCATTCTGGACGCATGTCCATCCTAGAACGAGCTTCAGCGAGAGCCCAAGCCGGACATCGCGGCTGGCCATAGCAGTGGGAGAAAAGGCGAACTGCCTGTGGAAAAATAAGCAAAATAGCCCTTGAAACCATACCAACTAGTCGGTACTGTCATAGCAAACTGTCATACCGACCGGTTGGTTCCCCATGCCTGCTGCCATAGAAGCTTCTCGCGATTCGCGTACCCGCCTCCTCGACGCTGCCCTCCATGTGATTCGCGCCAAAGGTTATTCCGCGGCGCGCGTAGAGGACATCTGCGAAGCCGCCGGCCTCACCAAGGGCGGCTTCTTCCATCATTTCTCCAGTAAGGAAGATATTGCACTGGCCGCCGCTCAACATTTCTTCGGCGTCGCCGACAGGATCTTTTCCGCGGCACCCTACCACGCGTTTCCTGACCCGCTGGAACGCCTGCTTGGCTACGTCGACTATCGCAAGGCCATCCTCCGCGGAGATCTGCCCGAGTTCACTTGCCTTCTGGGGACCATGGTCCAGGAAACCTACGAAACTCATCCGGCCATCCGCAAGGTGTGCGAACGCTGTATCGCCGCCCACGTGGCCACTCTCGCCACCGACATCGAAGCAGCCATCAAGAAATACGGAATCGCCACCGATTGGACTGCCGCAAGCCTCGCCTACTACACCCAGGCGGTGATTCAGGGAGCTTTCATCCTCGCCAAAGCGCAGCAAAGCTCGCTCATTGCAGCCGGATGCCTTGACCACTTGCGCCGCTACCTCGGGCTGCTCTTCACCTGTTCCCGATCCGCAAGATTTCCACAGACCCAACCCACCACTGAACCCGCGTGGAGTTTCTGATCATGCCCGATACTCTGAGCCTCACACTTGAGCCTGAAACCGTCGAATTCCCCGCGACGCATTACGTTTTCATCGAGCGAGTCGGCAACATCCCTGCCAACGCCCCTCAAGCGTGGCAGACAGTCGTGAAATTTGCACCCGTTCCTATGCAGCGGCGCAACCAGATCACCGGGGCCGCGGCTCTCTATAAACCGGATAAGGGAATCTATCGCGCAGGGTTCATGCTGGCCGCGCCGCCCGTCGATCTTCCCGCGGAACTCAGTTACGAAAAATTCGACGGCGGCAGGTACGCGCGCTTCACGCTCACCGGCCCATTCGACCAATTGCCTGAAGCCACGCGCCGTGCCTTCGAAATCGTCGCGGAAAAGAAAATCCCGCTCCGCGAGGCCTTCCATATCGAGCATTACCTGACCGATCCGAACACCACGCCCCCGGATCAGAACGTCACGGCCATCCTCTTTCCGACGGTCTGAGGTCCTCGCCGCCCTCTCACTGCCCCGCTGCCGTGACCGTCAGATTGTAGGTCGTGGTGGTGGTGTAGGTACCAAAGGGCTGAACATCCATGGTCCCGGTGATGGTGACGGCGTAGGTGCCCGCTGCTGTGCCGGGGTTGCTGATGTTGTATTGCCCGCCGCTCCCGCTGCTGCAGCCGCCAAGTCCGAGGAAAAACGCTAGCATCGCCAATGCCGACAGCGAAGCGAACAACCGGCGCCAGCGCCGCCGCCTGAAGCCAAGCGCGAGCAGCCCGGCCATTGCCAGGGTGCCCAATCCGGCCCACGGCTTGCGCCCCGGCACGATGGCCGCTTGCTGAAGCGTCGGCCCGTTGGTGTAAATGGTCACCGAAGAGGAGCCCGACAGGATGCCGGTGGTGGAGTTATACGAGGGATAGAACGTTCCCGGCGTGAAGACGCACGCTGCCCCCGCCGGCAAGCCGGAACAGGACAGAACCACGTCGGAAAAATAATAGTTGGTGAACAGCGGGTTGGTTGCGAACGAAATGGTGGCCGCCGTGGTGCTTTGCCCCGCGGCGATCGAGGCCGCTCCACCGCTCAGCGTCAGTCCCATATTGACCACCGTGGCTTCAACTGCCTGCGACCCTGAGCCCACATAATTCGCGTCGCCCGAGTAGCTGGCGGTGATGTTGTGCGTGCCCGGGCTCAGCGTGCTCACGTTCACCGTTGCCTGTGCTTCCCCGTCCACTGGCGCGCTCAGCGTCGCCGTGCCCACGGTTGCGCCCGCGCCGTTGCCGGCCGAGGCATCAGTAAACGTGACCGTCCCAGTTGGCGCGGCGCCGTTAAAGTCTCCGACGACCGTCGCCGTCAACGTCATTGGACTCGAGGTGTAGGTAAAGCCCAGTCCCAGGGCGCCTGCCACAATGACTGTCGCCGTGGGAATCTTTGTGCCCACCGTGACGTCGACCGCGCCCGAGGAATTGGCCAGGTCGTTGGCGTCGCCGGCGTATTGCGCGACGATGGCATGCACGCCGGTGGTCGAGAAGGTGACCGCCAGCGTCGCCGTGTCTGCCGACGACAATGCCACGGTACCCAGGTTGGTTTGCGGAGTGGTGCTCATGTCGTAGAACACCACGTTGCCTGTAACGGGCGCCTCGCCATAGTAGATCTCGTTGCTGGCCTCGTAGAGCGGCTGAACGTTGACCATCAGATTGACCGAGGAATTGACCGCCGGGTTCATGTAGCTGGGAGTGAGCGACACCAGTACCGGGCTCTTGGTGACCACCAGGTTTACCGGCGCAGAGACGCTGGCCTGAAAGCTGGCGCCTGCAGCCGGCGAGTCCGCAACAATCTGATAGGTGCCCGCGCCCAGCACGGTTTGCCCGCAACACGCCAGGCTGGCCGTGGTGCCGCTGGTGACAAAGGCCAGGCCCTCGCCGGTCGCTGCCAGGGTCGCGGTTCCCAGCGTCGTCGCGCCGCTTGTAAAGGTGTATGTGCCCGGGACCGGATAGCCGGTTCCGCTGTTATTGCCATAGGCCGTGGCCATGAGTGTAACGGGCGCACCGTAGGGAACGGTGCCCGTCACGCTGGTAGAAGCCACCGTCGTGGTCGGCTCCGCACTCACGGTCAGAGCCACCGCGCTCGACGTGGCCGGCGCAAAGTTCGTGTCGCCGCCGTAGTGCGCGGTCAGGTTATAGCTGCCGCCCGGCAACTCAACTCCTGCCGCCGCGCCAAACGTCACTGTCGCACTCCCGGTCGGGCCCAGCGTGATGCGGTCCACGCCCTGCGATCCCGCCATCAGCACCACGTCGCCGGTGGGCGTCGTGGCTCCGCCGCCCTTCACCGTCACTGTCGCCGTCAGCGCATCGCCGTGCTCGATGCTGCTGACGCCGCCGGTGCTCAGTGTCACGGTCGTTGTTCCGCTGCCCGTGGGCGAAAGCCAGTTTGCCGCCAGCTTGTTCACGTCCACTGAGCCCAGTCCCGTGGCCAGGTCGTAGCCCGGCGTCGCTTCGTATCCCGCCAGGTCGGGAGCGCCATCGCAATACACCGACTGGGAGAGCTCGTAGAAGCAGCTATCCGGTACATCCGTATCGCCCACGGTAATGTCGTGAAAGGGCGAGTTCGAGCCCGCTGCCAGCCTGTAGTACGC
>JASHYS010000116.1 GCA_030042915.1 Acidobacteriaceae bacterium | reverse complement strand
AGGTCGCGGTAGACGCGCTCGACCAGTTTCATCACGCTGGAGAATTCTTCCTTGATCTGATCGGGCGAACAGAAAATGTGCGCGTCGTTGAGCGTCATGCATCGTACGCGGCTGAGGCCGCTGAGCGCCCCGGAAAGCTCGTAACGGTACATGGTCCCCAACTCAGCAAGGCGGAGCGGCAGTTCGCGGTAGCTGCGCGGCCTGGACTCGTAGATGAGAATGTGGTGCGGGCAGTTCATGGGCCGCAGGACCATCTCTTCGTTCTCAAGCTTCATGGGCGGGAACATGCTGTCGTGATAATGCGCCCAGTGGCCGGAGCGAATATAGAGATCGACCTTGGCGAGGTCGGGCGTGTAGACGTGCTCGTAGCCATTGCGACGCTCGAGGTCGAGGATGTACTCCTCGAGAAGGCGGCGGATAGTGGCGCCTTTGGGGAGCCAGAGCGGCAAGCCGGCGCCCACTTCGTCGCTGACGGTGAAAAGCTCGAGTTCCTTGCCGAGGCGGCGGTGATCGCGGCGCTTGGCGTCCTCCAGCCGCGCGAGATAGTCGTCCAGATCTTTTTTCGAGAAGAACGCGGTGCCGTAAATGCGCTGCAGCTGCGGATTCTTCTCATTGCCGAGCCAATAGGCACCGGAAATGCTCATCACCTTGGAGGCGCGGACGCGGCCGGTGGAGGGCACGTGCGGGCCGCGGCAGAAGTCGACAAACTTGCCGTTGCGATAGAAGCTCACCTGGTCGCCAGGCGCGGTGAACTTGGTAACGAAGTGGGTCTTCATGAAGTCGCCGTCTGTTTCGAAGGCTTCCAGGCTTTTATCTCTTGGAGCAGATTCGCGGATGAACGGGTCGTTGCGCGCGATAACTTCGGCCATTCTGGATTCAATGGCGGCGAGATCCTCGGGCGTGAAGGGCTTTTCGCGGTAGAAGTCATAGAAGAAACCGGAGTCAGTGGCGGGGCCGTGGCCGAGCTTGGTCTCAGGGAAGAGCTCGAGAACGGCTGTGGCAAGGACGTGCGCAGCGGAGTGGCGCAGAACCTTGAGCGCTTCGGGATCCTTCTCGGTGACGAGCTCGAGGCGGACATCGCCGGTGAGCGGCGCAGAGAGATCGACGACGCGTGGGGCAGCGGCGTCTTCGGCACAGTACATGGCGGCTTCAGACGGTTCTTCAGAGGGCGCCTGGCCAGCGGGAGCCGATTTCGACGCCGTGGTTGCGGTGAGTGGCGTGACACGGGCGACGATGGAGGCTCCGGCGAGACGCGGAGAAATCGAGTTGGCAATCTCGAGAGGAGTGGTGCCGGAAGGTACTTCGCGAACGGACCCGTCGGGCAGGTGAACGGCGATCATCTTCGTGCTCATGTGCGTGTGGAGACCTTGTGAAGACCGCGGAGTTAAGAAAGATGCGGCCAACTTTGAGGATAGAAGGTGAATGCGTGCGAAGTCGAGAGAGGATAGCGGTGTTGGCGGAGTTTGCGTGGTTATCGAAGCTAGAAACGGAGGCCCGGCATAAAGTGGGAAACTGAGATTGCCGGCGGCGCAAAAGGACGGGTAAGCGGCTCCCGGGAGCTGCCAGTGGGCGGTTGGTTGGGCGAGTGGCGCCGGAAAGGCTAATCGGCAAAGACGGGTAGAGAGAAACACAAAAGGGCTACTCGCTCCTGCGATGCAGGAACGCCCAGCCCTTATGCGATGCTACTCGATTCTGCCGGAAACCGGCCGATCCGATTTAGAGAGGCTGTACGTCGGCAGCCTGCCAGCCCTTGGGACCCTTTACGACGTTGAATTGCACGGCTTGACCTTCTTGCAAACTCTTGAATCCACTGGTGTTGATTGCAGAGTAGTGCACGAAGACGTCTTCGCCGTTCTGGCGCGAAATAAAGCCGAAGCCTTTCGCGTCATTGAACCACTTCACGGTACCTTGTTCCATACTGGTGCGTTTTTCCTGGTTTGAATTGCGCTGGATGAATCGGAGCGAACACTGGCAGAATCTTGCTTAGTTCGGCGTTTGAGGGAAAGATCTTGCGTGTCCCTAAAACGCTAGGGGCGAGTTACTGCTCACGCCCGGTTCGGTTCTAACGCTGACTTAAGTGTACCATTTGCGTCAATAAAATCTGCAAAAAATTGGTAGACTCAGTATTACCGACGAGTCATTGCGCCGGAAGCCGTTGATTGAAATAGGTTTAGCGACGAACGGCGGCATGTGATAAGGTGAATGGTCGTCATGCCGCACGATCCGGTTCCCGAATTGTTGAGACACGCCGCCGAGGTGCTGGAGGGGGAGTTCAGCGCCCTTCCCGCCTACCAAGCCGATCTCGACCCGGGGAAACAGGCCGAGGAACGAGTGCTTGAGGAGACGGCGCACCGGCTGGGCGACAATTATCCCTACTTTCATCCACTTTATGCCGGGCAGATGTTGAAGCCGCCGCACCCGGTGGCGCGCGCGGCGTATGCGCTGGCGATGAAGATCAATCCCAACAACCACGCGCTGGACGGCGGGCGTGCCAGCTCGGCGATGGAAGTGGAGGCGGTGCGAGAGATAGCCGGGATGTTCGGATGGAAGCAGTTGCTGGGGCACCTGACGTCGAGCGGGACCTTTGCCAACCTAGAAGCGCTGTGGATGGCGGGACAGTTGGCGCCGGGGCTGCGCATTGTGGGTTCAGAGCAGGCGCATTACACGCACCACCGGATCAGCGGCGTATTGAAGCTGGAATACGCAAGCGTAGCGGCGGATGCATGTGGGCGAATGAGTCCGGACGCGCTGGAAGGCGAACTGCGCAAAGGCGATGTCGGCACAGTAGTGGCGACCCTGGGCACCACGGCGATTGGTGCAGTGGATCCACTGGAGGAGATTCTGGCGCTGGCTGAAAGGTATAGTTGCCGGGTGCACGTGGATGCGGCGTACGGAGGGTATTTTGGGCTGATCGCCGATGAGTTGGAGGAGCCGGCGCGGCGGGCATTCGCTGCAATGGGACGGGCGGATTCCATTGTGATTGATCCGCACAAGCATGGTCTGCAGCCGTATGGGTGCGGATGTGTGTTGTTTCGCGATCCGGCGGTGGGCAGGTTTTACAAGCACGATTCGCCGTATACCTACTTCACATCGAAGGAATTACATCTTGGTGAGATCAGCCTTGAGTGCTCGCGCGCAGGAGCGGCCGCGGTAGCGTTGTGGGCCACGCAAAGGCTGTTGCCGCTGGTGAAGGGCGGGGAGTTTGCGCGGGGGTTGGCGAAGGGACGAAAGGCGGCGCTGGAGCTGGACCGGCGGATCAGGGGAGATGAAAGGTTTGTAGGCTTGGGCGGCGGCGCTCCCGGATCCCCAAGTGCGAGGGACCTGGGGCACCCGCACCCACATTTGCCGGAACTCGACATTGTGGTTTGGGCCCTGCGCGGGGCAGACCTTCGGAGCGCGTCAGAGCGAGCACAACAGGTTTTCGACGCGTGCGCGAAGAGGGGATTGCATCTGGCTTTAGTACAATTACCGGGGTCGTGGTTTGGGATGGGCGCAGGCGCGGTTACATGCCTGCGCAGCGTGCTCATGAAGCCGGAGCATGAGGCGTGGATGGATGCCATCTGGGAACGGTTGAGCGCGGCGTGCACGGAGGTCTGCGGAGTGTGAGATCAACCCGAGAGGTGGTATAAAGTCGGGCGGAAAGAAAACGTTCTCAATTGGACAGGTCTTGGGCACGTCAAGCCCACCTCGGCGAGTTGGCGAGCGGCGGGATTGCAAGACGAGGGACGGAATTCAAGCAGAGGTTAGGGACATGCACGATGCAAAGGTCTTCAAGGAGATGCACCGGAAACGCTATCACGCAGATCCGGCGATTTTTGTAGGGCCGGGACGCGTAAACCTGATCGGCGAGCACACAGATTACGCCGAGGGATTTGTGATGCCGGCGGCGATCAACTTCGCCACGCTGGCAGGGATTTCGCCGCGAAGCGACGCCAAGATCGCGATCTACTCAGAGAACCAAGGCGAGGAAATTGTGTTTGATGGGCTGCAGAAGCAGCGCAGGAAGCACTGGACCGACTACCCGATGGGCGTGGCGGCGATTCTTGCCGGCGAAGGGCACAAGTTGCCGGGATTCAACCTGAGCATCTGGAGCGATGTGCCACTGGCGTCGGGGCTTTCAAGCTCGGCTGCACTGGAGGTGGCGACGGCGCTGGCTGTGCTGTCGCTGGTGGGAGCGAGTTGTCCAGGACCCGTGCTGGCGCGGCTGTGCCAGCGCGCAGAGAACGAGTTTGTGGGCGCGAATTGCGGAATCATGGATCAGTTCATCAGCCTGAACGCCAAGGCAGATCATGCATTGCTGCTCGATTGCCGGGATTTGAGCTACAAGCTGGCGCCGATTCCCGATCACGTGGCACTGGTGATTGCGAATACGATGGTGAAGCACTCGGTAGCGGGCGGGGATTATCCGACGCGGCGGCGGGAATCGGAGGCAGCTTGCGCAGTAATCGCAAGCCATCGGCCAGGCGTGAAATTTCTGCGCGATTGCACACTCGAGGACCTGGAGAAGTGGGGCGGCGAAATGGAGCCCAAGAGCTATCTGCGGGCCAAGCACGTGATCAGCGAAAATCTGCGCACGGTGGCAGCGTGCGATGCTCTGCTGAAGGGCAACATGAAAGAGCTGGGACGGCTGATGGCCGAGGCGCATACAAGCTACAGCAGGGACTTTGAAGGCAGCTGCGTGGAGGCTGATGCCATGGTGGCGCTGGCGCAGGATTTGCCTGGACTGATCGGTGCGCGGCTGACAGGCGGAGGTTTCGGCGGCTGCACAATCAACCTGGTGGAGCAGGGCGAGGCGGCGGCGTTCGCCGAGGCACTGGGAGCGCGTTACACGGAGCAGATCGGCATTGTTCCCCAGATCCACGTTTGCCATGCGTCGAGGGGCGCGCACGGGCTGGAATAAGCGAGCCAGTTGACGAGTGAGCGCGATGAACGACCAGACAGACTCATGGGAGGTCATCTAGCAGATGAAGCGATTTATCAGCCGGTGGAAGGCTGTGGAAATTCTTTCCCGTTTGGCGCGTGAGGGGGGTAAATTCCTGACCCAAAAGAACCATCCTTGCAACCAGCCACGGAGCATTGTAAGCAGCGGGTTCCTTGCTAAACTTGAGGGATGTTTGCCCCGATGAAGGGATAGAAATACGGCAAAACCAGAGTTGGCGTGTCCTGTTGAGTTTCGTCTAAGATCGCTGCTCCCTGATGGTCGCAGCGCCTTTACGGTTTCGGTTTCGGGCTACAGCAACTCTGGTTTTGCGATAGGCGGCCCGGGAGGGCGCAGCCGGGAGGCAACCGCAGGCCGGGTGAGCACGTCGCAATAAGAAGCCACTATGGTGGAACTTACACATCTGAAAACCTTCCCATACGAGACTGTTCCAAGCACAGGCCAGGTAGCGTACTTCTCGATGGAGGTCGCGATTCGTCCATCGATGCCGACGTATTCAGGCGGGCTAGGCGTGCTAGCCGGAGACACGTTGCGTTCGGCCGCCGACATGGGCCTGCCGCTGGCGGCGTTCACTCTGATCCATCGCAAGGGATACTTTCAGCAGCATTTGAACCCGGCAGGCATTCAAAGCGAGGAAGTACAGCCGTGGAACCCCGCGGATTTTTGCACGGAAGAAACGGCGCGGGTGACGGTGGCCGTGGAAGGCCGGACGGTGACGGTGCGGGCGTGGCGATATGACCTGGAAGGCCGCTTCGGGCACGTGGTGCCCATTTATCTTTTGGACACCGACCTCAATGAGAATTCCGGCTGGGACCGGGGGTTGACGGATCACCTGTACGGCGGCGATACCAATTACCGGTTGGAGCAGGAGATTGTGTTGGGGATGGGCGGCGTGCGCATGGCCAACGCGCTCGGCCTGCAGGTGAACGTGTACCACATGAATGAGGGGCACGCGGCGCTGCTGACGCTGGCTCTGCTGGAGAGCCAGATGGGGGGCGGGCCTCCGGGTGCGGCGACAGATGCGGACATCGAGGCGGTTCGGCGCAAATGCGTGTTTACCACGCACACGCCGGTTCCCGCGGGTCACGACCGATTCTCGACAGAGCAGGCGATCAGGATTCTGGGTGGAGACAGGACCGCGCGGCTCGAGACGCTGGGTTGTTTCCGCGACGGACTGCTGAACATGACGCTAGTGGCGTTGAGGTTTTCGCGCTACGCCAATGCCGTTTCGATGCAGCATGGTAAGGTGTCGCGGCTGATGTTCCCCGATGCCGTGATTCACAGCATCACCAACGGAGTCCACGCGCCGACATGGATGAGCGAACCGGTGCAGCAGTTGCTCGATGATCGGATACCCGAGTGGAGACGCGATCACCTGTATCTGCGCAACGCGATCGAAATTCCCGAGCCTGCAATGCTGGCGGCGCACGCACGCGCCAAGGAGGAGCTGCTGGCCGAGGTGGGATCGCGTACGGGCCTGGTGCTGAATCCAAAGGTGCTGACGCTGGGCTTTGCGCGAAGGGCGGCGACCTACAAGCGCGCCAATTTGCTGCTGACCGATGCGGAGCGGCTGAAAGCGATCGCTGCCAAGGCGGGGGGATTGCAAATTCTGTACGCCGGCAAAGCGCATCCACAGGATGTGCCCGGCAAGGCTCTGATCCAGCAAGTGGTAGAAGAAGCGGCCAAGCTTTCTGAAAACGAATTGCGGATTGTTTACCTGGAGAACTACGACTGGGATTTGGGAGCGCGGCTGACGGCGGGAGTGGACGTCTGGGTGAATACGCCGCGGCGACCGTACGAGGCCTCGGGGACCAGCGGAATGAAGGCAGCGATGAACGGCGTGCCAAGCCTGTCGATCCTCGACGGGTGGTGGATCGAAGGGTGCATCGAAGGCGCGACGGGATGGGCGATTGAAGATGGAGAGAACGACGCCGACGAGGCGAGCTCTCTCTACAACAAGTTGGAGACTGAGGTGATTCCGCTGTACCGCGATGCTCCGGAGAAATGGGCGCGGTTGATGCGAACCACGCTGGCGTTCAACGGCTCGTACTTCAATACCAACCGCATGGTGAAGCAATACACACGCAACGCTTACTATCCGCAGCGGCTGACGGAAGTAGCGAAGGTGCAGGAAGAGGCGTACGCGGATTGAGGGAGACAGAGATTAGGGAATAGTTAGATTTCAGCAGTTGCCGGCCGCCTCACCAACAATTGGGATTCTAATCAGCGATCATTCTCCCGGGACGCAGGACCTTGGTTCAGTTCGTCCGGAGAGCGCTGCGCATGCGCACTATAGAAGCAGCCAATGGGTGCCGATGCGGCGATGTGATGGACCGCGGGCGCGGGGGCAGGCCGCGAAGTCGGCAGAGCCTATAATTTTCCTGTTGTGAATCTTGGAATTGCACCGCAGATGCAAGCGTGGCAAAGGCGGGCTGTATTTGCGGCCATAGCGGGCATTTGTCTTGTGATTTCAGGGATTTGCGCGCGCGGGCAGGACGGCGCCCTGGCCACGGCTGCAAGCGGACCGAAGGAGGCATCGGCAGGCGGCGCCAATGTGCTGCTGGTGCTGCCGTTTGATAACCGCACAGGCCAGCCGAGCCTGGAGTGGATTCGCGAAGCAGCGGCGGAGATTCTGAGTACGCGGTTCAGCTCAGCGGGATTCCAACCGACGAGCCGCGCCGACCGGATGTACGCGCTGGATCATCTGGGATTACCGCAGGGCTTCCAGCCTTCGCGGGCGAGCGCGCTCAAGTTGGCGCAGACT
>JASHYS010000115.1 GCA_030042915.1 Acidobacteriaceae bacterium | reverse complement strand
GCCAGCCCATTATGCCCCGCGCCCACCACAATGGTGTCCCAGGATTTTAGAGCCAGCTCGCGAACACTGCAGGGAAGGCCAACTTCGCCCAGAAGCTTTGCGGTTGGAGAATTCATAACGCTCATGGCAAGTAATGGTAGCCGATCATTCTGCCGGAATTCTTATATCGTACAGATTCGCATGACAGCAATGTGGGGAAGACCGTCCCGCTCCGCGGTAAGATTGATCGAATCATCATAGGATTGGTCAACGCCATGATCCTTGACGCGCCAGCAGGAAAGGAAAGAATGAGGTCATCTGCCATCGCAGGCCCGGAGTATCCGATGAGAGCAATCAATCCACTGTTGAGAACCGGGCTCTGGCGCGTGAGCCATCTGATCATGTTGCTGGCGGTGGTGTTGAACACACGAATGACGCCGGCTCAGACTGCGCCTGTGGTCACGGGCGATGCGCGGGTTGACAACTTACTGAGTCAGATGACTCTCGAAGAGAAATTGGCGCTGATACACGGGTCGCATGAAGCCGCAGCGGTCTACCAAGGCCAGGCCGGTTATCTTGCTGGAGTTCCGCGGCTGGGGATTCCGGGACTGCGCTTTGCTGATGGACCACCGGGAGTGCTGACGCGATATCCCGCGCAAGCCGAGACAGCCACCATGGGCGTAGCTGCCACTTTTAGCCGCGAGACGGCCGAAGCAAATGGCTTGGTGATAGGGCGCCAGGCCCGGGCGCTGGGGATCGACGTGTCTCTGCAGCCGTTTGTCAACATCGACCGAGACCTGGAATTCAGCCGGGGCTACAACACGTTCGGCGAGGATCCGTTTCTGACCGGCGAGATCGCTGCGGCTGAAATACGCGGTATCCAGTCGGAGCACGTCATGGCGCAGGTGAAGCATTTTGTCGCCTACGACACAGAAGCGACCAACGTGTGGGTAGACGATGAGACGCTGCACGAAATTTATGTGGCCCCGTTCGACGCGGCTATCCATGCGGGCGTTGCATCGATCATGTGTTCGTACAATCGGGTCAACGGAATTTATGCCTGCGGCAATGAGGATACGCTGACCAAAATTCTGCGCGACGAAATTGGCTTCAAGGGATTTGTGACGTCGGATTGGGGAGCCACTCATGATGTGACGTTTCTCAACGCGGGCCTGGACATGGAGATGCCTGGTGAGCCGGCGCCGGGCGGCGGCGGGATTTCATTCTTCGATTCTCGGCCCTATTTGCCCGAGCAGCCGCGAAGCCCTGAGAGCGACGAGATGACGAATATGTACGGGGGATATATTCCTGAGGAGCCGATGCCGGAAAGCTCAAATGAAGCTGACTCGGGCACAAGGGTCAAAGCATCTGTTCCGAAGAAGATGCCCGAGGCGCTCAGGGATGGCAGCGTAACGGAGGACACGATCACGCGTGCGGCGGGCCGCGTGTTGTATGAGATGAGCCGCTTTGGTTATTTGGATGGGCTGTCGAAGCACGAGATCACCGCGCAGGACATTGAAGCTAATGCCAGGATCATTGAAAAAACCGGCGAGGATGCCGCAGTGCTATTGAAGAACGAAGGCGGCGCACTGCCCTTGAAGAGTGCCGATCTCGATTCGGTGGTTCTGATCGGACCCACTGCAGGTCAGGTGGACGCCATCGGCATCAATGGCGAACGCTCCGTCGGGCTGCCTGAACGGCAAGTCGGTCCTCTGGCAGCGATGAAGCGTATCTCGGGCAACCGGAATATTCGCTTTGCTGTCGACGACGACATGACCGGCAGCACGGTTCCTGCCAGCGATCTGAGTTACAACGCTAAGCCAGGTCTGTTGCGAACCGGCTCGGGTTCGCCGCAGGTAGATGCCCAACTGAACTTCACGATCAGCGGCGGCAACGCGCTGGCTCCCAATACGACCGCAACCTGGAAAGGCTCGCTCGTTGCGCCATCGACTGGTACTTACTGGCTTTATCTACAAGCATTGGGCTGCAACGCCAGAATCTTTGTGGATGACAAGCCTCTGGCAGGAACCGGCGCCTCGCAGGGCGGCAATCACGGTGACGTTCTCCAAGCCAATCAGGACAATGTTGTTCCAACTCCTGATGGCTTAGACAATGTGCGGCGCGCAATTATGTTGACGACAGGTCCTCACTCGATTGAGGTCCAGACCAGTCCCGATGGTTCAAACGCTCCGGTCCAGGTCCGCCTGAACTGGTATACTCCCGAACGGCGCAAAGCCGATCACGAAGCGGCCGTGGCAGCGGCAAAAAACGCCAAAGTTGCAGTGGTGTTTGTGTGGACGCGAATCGAGCCTGTTTTCGGCCTGCCGGGCGAGCAAAACGAGTTAGTGGCCGAGGTCGCCTCGGTCAATCCAAACACCATCGTGGTGTTGAACACCAGCCAGCCTGTCGCGCTTCCATGGCTGGAGAAAGTGAAAGCGGTTCTGGAAATGTGGTGGCCCGGCGATGAAGGAGGATGGTCAACAGCCAACCTTTTGCTGGGCAAGGTGAGTCCTGCGGGGCGACTTCCGGTTAGCTGGGGCAAGCATCTGGTCGACTATCCAGCGACAGACCCCGCGCATCCCGAGCGTTCGTCAAAAGGGGTCGACGGCAAGACAACCTACAGCGAAGGCGTGAATGTAGGCTATCGCTGGTTTGACGAGGAGAAGATCGAGCCCCTCTTCGCGTTCGGCTACGGTCTTAGTTACACCACCTTCGAATACACCGATCTACGGGTTGAGAAGACTTCTGACGGTGGTCTTGACGTCCGGGTCCACATAAGAAACGCCGGCGCGATGGACTCAGACGAAGTGCCGCAGGTATACCTGGGCGCACCCAGTGAAATTCCAGACGGAGCCCAGTTCCCTGTGCGAGCCCTGGCAGCGTTCGACCGCATTCATCTCCCTGCGGGCGAAGGCAAGACGGTGACGTTGCATGTGGCTTCGCGGCAATTGCAATATTGGTCAACCAAAGAAGGAAGATGGGTGACAGCCAGGGGCAAGCGAGCCGTGAGCGTGGGCGCTTCGTCGCGCGACCTTCGACTGGAGCAGAGCATTGAAGAATGAGAAAAGCCGGGAGCGCATTTGAGGATGTCAGCGAAGCGCTCTACGGCATTTTCGGAAATACTGTGAACTTTTAAGGCAATTCCTGAGTTGCTGTGACCCCAAGGATTCGGCGGAAGGTCGCCGCTCCTTGGGGTCGCGTCGACTTGAGATTGGCGGCTTCGGACACAGTGACTCAGGAATTGCGATAAGGGCCGTGCAGGTGGATTTTTCTTAAGGAAAAATCCACTCAGCGGTTGCAGTTTCGGTCTACACAATTTCCGAAAATGCTATCGCGAAGGGCCTCATCAAGGTCATGGATGTTTCGCCGAAACGCTCTCCGATTGTTCCCGGTCCAAAATATCGAGAATGTAGGCTCCCGCGCCGTATCCAACCATCGGTCTCGCCCCCGTGGGATCACCCAACTGTCCAGGAAAGAGAGGACAACTCTCAGCTACATACATTTCGGGAATGATGTTGTGATCGGCAGCGGCTTTGTCGACGATGCGCTTGAGAATCGCGGCCGCCTCGGGGCGGCGGCCCAGTCGCCGGTACACTTCAGCCAGGCTGATATCGACGAACAGAAATTCCTGGCGCTCGTACCAATACTCAAAGATTTTGGGATCCGTGTATGTGCTGCGGACACGACGGTAGCCGCCGGAAGCCACTTTAAGCAGCTCCATTCTCTCCACCGTGTTGCGCACCAAGGCGGGATCTGTGACGATCCCGAAGTTGATGACCGCGAGCAAGGCGCCATCAATATCGTTCTTCACTCCCTCTTCGAGCGTTCCATGCAGTTTTCCGTCACGAATGAATGCGGCGTTGAAGCCTTGCTCGAGCTGCGCTATGCGGCGCAGGACGTCGCCACGGGTAGCTTCGTCGCCCTCGCGACGAGCAATTGCAGCGAAGTTTTCCAGGCCGACGATGGCTGTCGCAGTTGAAAAAGCAAAGTGCTTCTTGTCCTTCTGCCGCTCCTCCCAGATGGAAGTATCCGCGGAGACAATCAAGCCGTGGTCATATTCGTCGAGGTTGGCCAACAGCGGCTTCACAATATAGTCCCTGGCGCTCTGGTAGAGCCCGCCGCGATAAGTGGCAGTCGCAAGCAATGTGGGATCGTCGTATTGCCGCAGGTACTCGCTCAGTACCCATAGCACAAGACCCCAATTGTCGAACTCAATATTCGTGCTGCCTTCCATGGTGAAGAAGGGCTCTTCAGAGCCGTCACCGAAATAGCGCACCACCGAAATCTGATAATCTGCGCCGCGCGTTTGATCGCGCATCTTGCCCGTCGGTTGAGCGTTAAAGTACGCGAGCAGCGCGGCGCGCGCTTCGTCGCGATGCCCCATGCGGGCCAGCGCCACCGCTGCGTAGGCCATGTCGCGTACCCAGGGCGTAAACCATACACCGTCGGGCAAGCTGGCAACTACGAGGCCGTTGTTGTTTCGCCCGGGGCGGTTGGGCTCGCGGCTTTGCGCCATGCGGAGCATGATCTCGCTCTGCCGCCACAGATGCCGTTCCTTTTCATCTGCGAAATGCACGGCCGGCTTAACGCGCCAGCGCTCGAGATCCGCAATTTCGCGCTTCACCAATGCCTGTGGCGCCAGTCCGGCGCGCCATTGGTTGAATTGCCGAACCGCCTGATCCAGCTGGCTATCGCTCTCAAGCGAAACCAGCGCCCATGCCGTCCTGCTCGCCAGATACGGCTCTCCCGCCTCTTCAGCCCGCTCGGGTCCGAGCGGAATGAGCAACAGGGACTCCGCGATGCCGTTGAATGTCAACAGCTCAGTTGCGGTACCGGAGACTTGCACGATTTTCTGTGACGTGATCGGCCGGCTCCATTCAACTTTGAAGCCGACAGGCGAGGCCGCTACTGAATTCGGCTCCCAGCTGATGATGAGGGCGGCGCGGGGCAGACCAAAGGGCATGAAGAAGAATCCGTCGCCGGCGCTGCTGTGGGCGTGGATGACGTGCGAATCTTCTTCATAGCCAGCCGTTATGTTGTGCGCGGTTGGGTCGCTCCAGCCCAGGCTCTTGATGAAATTCGCAGTTTCAACTCCCTCGCTGAGGGGGCTCGCGGGGTCAGGCCGGACAAAGCTGTAGGGATGCGCGTAGAAGCTGGTCGCCATGGCCGACTGCGGTGAGACCACCGCAAATCCAAATCCGTTGCCGGTAACCAGATTCGTAGCAGCGGCAGGCAAACAAGCCGAAAGGCAGAAACACACTTGAGCCAGATGTCGAGCGAGGTTCATGACTAGCTAGTTTCGATCGCAGCTGCCGGAGATGGCAACTGCTTTAAGGATCCCACAAGCTGTGTTTATCGCGGGGAGTCTTGCGAATGACCTGTTGAGGGGTCGACTCAGATAAATGACGCGGACGCCGATGTTGACCTGCCCAGCCGACCTCACTCAACAGAAGCCCGTCTTTCAGTACGTATCCGCCCTTCGCAGCGTAAACTCTCTTCAATAAGATCGTTTCACTGCGGAAAGCCCATGGAGGCCTGATTGAAGAAGCATCGCTCGCGGTCAAATTACGCCCATGCTGCCTTGGGACATGCCTTTCGTTCAATGGCACTCATGGTTGCGTTCCTACCGGTACCTGCACTCGCGCAGAGCTTTACCATTCAAGAGGCGCTCAGTGCACCTTTCACAGAAAGGCTCTGTGCTGCCCCGGCCAAGGGACGAATTGCGTGGGTGGCAAACATCGATGGGCGGCGGAACATCTGGGTGGCCGAGCCGGATGCGAAGGGGAAAGGCTATACCTCGCGGCAGCTGACGCATTACTCCGAAGACGATGGCCAGGAGTTGACCGATCTGCAATGGACGCCGGATGCCGCAAGCATCGTTTATGTTCGGGGAGACAGCGCGCAGGGTGAAACGCATCCGGTCCCAAATCCGGGATGGCTCCCGCTTGGCGCCCGGCAGGAGATTTGGGAGATCGGCACAGACGGAGGCGAGGGGCAGCGGATCGCGGAAGGTGAGGCGCCGGCGATTGCCCCGAACGGAAAGACAATGGCCTACCTTGCAAAGGGCCAGGTCTGGACCGTTTCACTGGATTCTCCCAAGGCGAAGCCTGAACAGCTGCTCGGTATGCGGGGCTCGACGAGGAAGTTGCGTTGGTCTCCAGACGGCTCGCGCCTTGCGTTTGTGAGCAATCGGGGTGATCACAGCTTCATAGTGGTCTATTCGGTTGCTGAGAAATCCGTCAATTATCTCGACCCCTCCACCGATCTCGATAGCGATTTTGTCTGGTCACCGGATTCGAAGCGCATTGCGTTTTTGCGTATCCCATTTGTTAAGGGTGCGATCCTCTTCGAGCCGCATCGCACGGGACCGCCGTGGTCGATTCGCATGGCGGACGTTGCGACTGGCCGAGGCTCGGAGGTGTGGCGCGCTGCCGATGGCATGGGGAGTGTGTTTCGAGAAACCGATTCTGACGACCTGTTGCACTGGGTCGTAGGCGACCGGCTGATATTCCCATGGGAACGCGACGGCTGGCTGCATTTTTATGCAATGTCAGCTGCCGGTGGGACGGCGTCATTGCTGACCCCGGGCGCTTTTGAAATAGAGCATGCGAGTCTGAGTTTCGACCGCAAGACGCTGGTCTTTGACTCGAATGAGGGAGACATCGACAGAAGGCATGTGTGGAAACTGAACTTTGCGGAGGATGGTTCTGCCGGCGCTCCTCTGGCCGTGACCAGCGGCAGCGGCATTGAAACACAACCTGTGGTAGCCAGCGACAACACAACTGTATCGGTGCTGCGCTCCGATGCGCATCTTCCGATGCGGGCGGCGGTCGAAGAAGACGGGCGGCTCGAGGATCTTGCTCCGCAGGCCATCCCGCCAGAGTTCCCCGGAGCTCGATTTGTGGAGCCGCAGCAGGTGATCTTTACGGCCGCCGACGGGCTTCCCATTCACGGCCAGCTGTTTCTGCCCCCGGGGCTCAAAGAAGGAGAACGGCGCGCTGCAGTGGTGTTTTTCCATGGCGGCAGCCAGCGGCAAATGCTTCTCGGTTGGCATTACATGGATTACTACTCAAATGCCTACGCGATGAACCAGCATCTCGCAAGCAAGGGATATGTTGTGCTGAGCGTGAACTATCGCAGTGGCATAGGTTATGGGCTCAACTTCCGCGAGGCGTTGCATTACGGACCTACTGGCGCCAGCGAATTCAATGATGTATTGGGCGCTGGCTTGTATCTAAAGAGCCGCAGCGATGTGGACGGCAAACGCATCGCTTGCTGGGGAGGCAGTTACGGAGGCTATTTGACGGCATTGGCCCTGGCGCGCGCCTCGGACCTGTTCGCAGCTGGAGTGGACATGCATGGCGTGCACGACTGGAACCTGGAGATCCCCACATTTTCGCCGAATTACAACCCGCTCGAACACCCGGAAGCCGCGCAGCTTGCCTTTTCATCTTCCCCGATCGCATCGATATCGACGTGGCGTTCCCCTGTGTTGCTGATTCAGGGCGACGACGATCGTAACGTGCCGTTTGCCGAGACGGTCGAACTCGCCGAAACTCTCCGCAAGCAGGGCGTCGAGTTCGAACAGCTGGTGTTTCCAGATGAGATCCACAATTTCCTGCTGCACCGGAGTTGGGTCCGAGCATATTCAGCCGCCGCAGATTTTCTGGACAGGAAGTTGAACGGGGAGCGATAGGGACAGATTCGCCGCAGGAGATATGCAGCGGATTCGAACTGGTCTTAAGCGTGGCCGTCAGTGTGGCGGTCGCGCCCGCGTTCATGCTGACGCTGGAGCACTCGCACGCGTACCGTGCACGCCGGCGGCCGGCGACCCAAAAATCCAGCCAAAACGACTGCTCCCCGCTCGAATATCCGCTACACTCACCAATGGGACCGCCGGCAAGTCATTCATGGGCCTGTAGCTCAACGGTTAGAGCAGGGGACTCATAATCCCTTGGTTGGGGGTTCAAATCCCTCCGGGCCCACCAACGCGACGAATCCGGCCCCCAACGACTGCTTTTTGTCGAAGTCTGCGCATGCACGAGACTGGGAAGCCGCTTTAGACTTGGATTCCTGATTGATTTTAGAGTGGGGCGGCTGGTGGGGATCGAACCCACGACATCCTGAGCCACAGTCAGGCGTTCTGCCTCTGAACTACAGCCGCCGCATACCTTATCGATTGTAGCATTTATGCAGATGCGAAAAGGCTTGCGGGGAAGGGGCGAAATTGCGGTTGCCACGCGGGGACCGACGTGCGCGAGGCAGTCGAATGGTCGGGGCGGAGGGATTTGAACCCACGACCCTCTGCTCCCAAAGCAGATGCGCTACCAGACTGCGCTACGCCCCGATTCCTCTTCGATTGTAACCCGATTCGCTCGCGCTCCCATTCGGGGCGCCCTGTGGCGAAAAGCTCCCAACCGTTCATCCATATTAGTGGGGCGAGTTGGCGGAGATTGCGGCCAGGGCGAGGCGGGCGAGGTGGTGAGACATCTGCTCGTTGGGCAGGATGAGGGCGCGGGTCAGCAGTTCCCTTCCCTGCTCTTTGTGACCCAGACTGAGCTCGAGCGTGGCAGTGTCATAGCACCATAATGTCGACGACGCGCCGAGCTCGGCGTTTTCGCGAGCCGCGGAAAGCGCGTTGGTGAGGCGGTCGTGCGCCGTCTCAGCGTTGCCGATTCCGAGCGCCTGCTCGGCCTGGATGGTCCAGACCAAGCTAGAAGAATCGCGGCCGCCTGCGGCTTTTTCGAGCAGAGCTTTGGCTTGATCGCTCTGCCCGCAGGAGCTCGCGATCGAAGCCAATTGAAAGTCATCGCGCGCGGAGGCTTGTTGGAGGCTCGCGATGGTTTGCGGGCTCGAAAGAAAATCGAGAGCGGCGGAGCAGTTGCCGGAGCGTGCCCACGCGGCGGCCTGCATGCGCTGGATTTCGAACTTGACCGCAGCAGAGGAGATGCCGCCCTCTTCGCCTGGGAAGAAGCGGCCGCTGAAAAGCGCCAGGGCGGGCTCGAAGTCGCCGGCTTCAGCGCGCGTGAGTGCAAGCTGGAAGACGAGACCGGCCGGCATGGTGGATTGCGGCGCATCGGCGGAGGGATACTGCGCCAGAGCGGCGGCGCGATCAGAGGCGGGCAGGTTCAATGCGCTCATGGCTGAGTCGAGACCGGCGTAGATCTCAGGATTCTCGGGGTCGTTGCGCAGGCCGTCGCGAAAAGCCGCAAGGGCAGCCTGAGGATCATTGTTCAGGCGCAGCAGGGCGTCGCCGATATCGGCATCGAGGACCGGGCGATGCGGATCGAGACGCTTGCCTTCGGACCAGTGGGTCATGGCCGCTTCGGTCAACCCTTTGGAGAAGAGGATGGTGCCGAGGAGGAAGTGGGCGGTGGCATCGTTGTGATCGGCTGCAAGTGCAGCTTCGAGCACGGTGCGATCGGTGGGAGAGGACGGAAAGATGTAGCTGGTTGAGAGCCGGGATGCGGCATGCCAATCGGGCTGAGCGTCACCGAGTTTCTGATGGCACCAGGCTGCATAGTAGCGGACCATAGGATGCGATTGCGGAAGGACGGAACCTGGTTCGCTTTGATCCGAGGGGACGGCCGGGTAGTTGCGATCGAGAAGATGGAGAGCGTTGGCGCAGAGTCCGAGGCGCATGAATTGGGCGGCAACGCGGAGGACGCGATCGGGATCGGCAGCGAGGTGCGCGAGATCGGGACGGCCAGTTTCGGCTTTGAAAAAGTCGTTGGCGGGATCGGCGGCGAGGCCGCGGCGTGCGAGCTCATCGGCTTCAGTGAGTGCTCCGCGGGCGCGGATGACGGCTTCCAATTCTTCGGCGGCTCGCGAGTTGGAGGGCTGAGCCGCGAGTGCGGCGCGGAGCAGGATGGCGGCGCCTTCGAGGTCGCCCTGGCGGGCGTCCATCTCGGCGAGGAGAATGGCGGCGGGGGCGCGGAAACTGGCCTGGCGATAGGCGATTTCGTAGGAGGCGTGAGCGGCGCGCAGATCGTCCAAGCCTTCTTCGGCGATTCCGAGGTAGTAAGCGATTTCGGAGTTGGGCGTGTCGCGCATTTGGGAGCGCTGGAGCAGGCGCGCCGCATCATCGTATTGCTGGAGCGATGCCGACAATCGGCCGGCGGCGATAGCGAGCGACTGGCTGAGCGGATAGTGATCGAGGCCCTGGCGGTAAGTGGAAAGCGCGAGCAAGGAAGCGCCGTTCAATTCTTCGTTGCGGCCGATCTCGAGCCAATCGTCTTCGGATCGGCTCTCAGGTGCAGGCGGATGCAGTGAATGTTGGGGGCCGGTGGTGACGGAGGATTCCGGATCCCAGTCGTACTGGCCCTCAGTTTGTGCGAGCAGGAGCTGACCGGAGCTGGAGCGCAGCTCAAAGGTGA
>JASHYS010000114.1 GCA_030042915.1 Acidobacteriaceae bacterium | reverse complement strand
GAATTTGACCAAGCCAGCCCCGATGCCATTCCGCTTCTCCAGCGCCTGCTCAAACTCCGCCCCGACGACCAGATCGGCCAGGGCATGCTCGCGGTGCTTGAGTATCAGCAGGGAAACTGCCCTGAAGCTGTCGACCATTTCGAGAAGACCGGCTCGCTGTTTGACTCAAAGCCCGACGCGCTCCATGCCTTTGCCATTTGCCTGGTTCGCCTTCATCAGCCTGATCAGGCAGTTCCTTTGCTTCAGAAGGTTCTCGACCAGAACCCCGCCGATGCACGCGAACGGCGCCTGCTCGCCTCGTTGCAGCTCATGGTCCACCAGCCCCAGGACTCCCTGGCTACGCTGGCCCCTCTGTTGTCCGGCGGCGAAGATGCGGAAACGCTCGAGCTTGCTTCCGCGGCCTACGAGAACGCACACCAGACCGAAAAGGCCGTCGATGCGCTGCGCCAGGCAATCGTTCTCAATCCCAACGACGTTCAGCTTTATGTTGATTTCGCCGTTCTGGCCTCCACGCACCAGTCTTTTCAGGTCGGCATGAACGTGGTCAACGATGGAATCGAGCTGCATCCCAACGCCGCGCCGCTCTATTTTGCCCGCGGCGTTCTGCATGTGCAACTCGCCCAGTACGACATGGCGCAGTCGGATTTTGAGACTGCGTATCGCCTCGACCCCAATCAGTCTCTGAGCACGGCCGCCCTTGGCCTGGCCGACGTACAGCAAAATAATCTCGATCGCGCATTGTCTACTGTCCAGGCCAGGCTCGAACGCAAGCCCAACGATCCGATCCTGCTCTATCTTCAAGCCGATGTTCTGCTCCAGAGGGGCGCCGAGCCGGGAACTCCGGATTTTCAAAAAGCCATGCGATCGGCGCAACGCGCAGTCAGCCTGGGTCCGGGACTGGGTCCGGCTCACGCGGTCCTGGCCAAGCTCTATCTGCAGGCCGGCTCTTACCGGCAGGCAGTGGGCGAATGCAATCGCGCGCTGCTCATCGATCCCACCGATCAATCCTCGGTTTACCACCTCATTCAGGCGCTCAGAAAGAGCGGCGAAACCACCCAGATTCCCGACCTGCTCAAGCGCCTTGCTGAACTTCGTCAGCAAGCCACCCAGAAGGAACGTGAGGAATATCGCTACCGCCTTGTAGACAACACCGCGCAGCCGGAGTAGCCGCCCGCGGCGGAGCTTCGTCCGGCCAAACGCGGTTTTTTTGAAGTGGCGCTTTTTTTTGACTGGATTCGGAATTCATTTGCAAGGAACTCAGAGAGCGTGCCAGGTGACAAGGGCCAGAACGTTCAAATCCCGGCAAAAATCCAAGAAGGACAGCGCGCCGCTCGACATCCACGCCGTTGCCAGGAAGGCGAATGTTTCCATCGCCACCGTTTCCCGGACCATCAATCGCATACCCACGGTCGATGCCAAGCTGGCAAAGCGCGTATGGGCTGCCATCAACGAGCTTGATTATGTTCCCGACACGCAAGCTCGTGCCCTGGGCTCGGGCCGCAGCGGAATGCTCGGCCTCGTGGTATCGGAGATCACCAACCCATTTTTCCCGGAATTGATCCAGCGCTTCGAAGATGTGGCCATCGAAAACGGATACGAGATTCTGATCAGCTCGACCAACTACGATCCCAAGCGCATGGAGCTCGGTATCCAGCGCCTGCTGCAGCGCAAAGTCGAAGGCGTGGCGATTCTCACCTTTGGCATCGAGCAGCCATTGTTTCAGAAACTCGCCGACCGGAAAATTCCTTTGGTCTTCGTCGATGTCGGTCCCGACCGGCCGGGGATCAGCTTGCTCAAGATCGATTATGCGCACGGCATACGGCAAGGAGTGCAACACCTGGCTGCGCTCGGACACAGGAAGATCGGATTCATTTCAGGCCCCATGGCCTTGCATTCGGCGCAATCAAGGTCGACCGCATTCCTGAAGGCCCTCAATGAATGCGGCATCGAGGCGAGACCGGAGTGGCAGGTCGAAGGCGATCACACACTGGGAGGTGGAATCCGCGGCATGGAGCGAATCCTGGAGTGCTCCACTCGCCCCTCTGCAGTGGTTTGCTCAAACGACATGACTGCTATCGGCGTCTTGCACAAGGCCTATCACGTCGGAATCCGGGTACCCTCCGACCTCTCGATTATCGGCTTCGACGATATTCAAATTGCCAGGGTGATGTTTCCGCCGCTGACTTCGGTGCAAATGTCCCGCATCGATCTGGCCAATGCTGCGGTGAAGGCGCTCAAAGCTCATATCGAAGGGAACAATCCGCTGCGGGAATATAAGATCGATACGCACCTCGTGGTTCGCCAATCCACTGACTATCCGCCCGGTGCATTGAGTGACCTGAGGCGTTCATAACTTCTCTGCAAAAGCGGCACGCGCACACCATTCCAGGTCGGCACATCCCGCGAAAGGAAAGTGACAATGAAAGCAGTTTCGCGCAGGCAGTTCATTGAGAAGGCCGCAAAGGCAGGGATGGCGACGGCGGCCGCTGCGTCTGTCGGGCGGTTTGGGATTGCGCAGAGTACCGCAACCACGCGAGTGATTATCGACACCAGCCGCCAGATCGCGCCGGTGAGCCATCAGCTCTTTGGGTCGTTCCTTGAGCAGCTGGGCCGCGCAATCTATGAGGGTGTGTACGACCCCGGATCAAAGTTCGCCGATGAGCACGGATTTAGAACCGACGTGATCAGGGAAGTTCGCGAGCTTGGTGTGCCCATTGTGCGCTGGCCCGGCGGCAACTTTGTGTCGGGCTACCACTGGCTCGACGGCGTGGGGCCGAAGGACAAACGGCCCACGGTGCTCGATCGCGCATGGGACACGCTCGAGACCAACCAGTTCGGGACCGGCGAATTTATTGAATGGACGCGCCTGGTGGGGACGGAGCCCCTGATGGGCCTCAACTTTGGGACGGGCACGGCGGAGGACGCAGCGGCACTGGTCGAGTATTGCAACCTGCCCGGCGGAACGAAGTGGAGCGAGCTGCGCCGCGCGCATGGCTACACCGAGCCGTACGGCGTGAAGTTCTGGTGTCTCGGCAACGAGATGGACGGGCCGTGGCAAATCGGGCACATGCCGGCTCGCGATTATGGGCTCAAGGCGACCGATGCGGCCCGGCAGATGCGCTCAGTCGATGCGGCGATCAAGCTGATTGCCTGTGGCTCGAGCGGGCCGTTCATGCCCACCTACATCGAGTGGGATCGCACCGTGCTCGAAGAGTGCTACGACGTGGTGGACGCGATCTCACTGCATCATTACTGGGGAAACGATGAGGAGACCGATCACGACAGCCAGATCTATATGGCGATGAACCTGGCCATGGATCGGCAGATTCGCGAGATTGCGGCGGTGTGCGACGTGGTACGCGCGCAGAAGCGTTCCGGCAAGCAACTGTGGCTGTCATTCGATGAGTGGAACGTGTGGTATCGCGCGCGTAGCGGAGATTTCACCGACGGGCACGGCAAGCCGCATCCGCATTTATTAGAGGAGCCGTACAACCTCGAAGACGCCTTGCTCGTTGGCGGGCTGGCCAATTCGCTCATACGGAATTCCGATCGCGTGAAAGTGGCATGCCTCGCGCAGTTGGTCAATGTCATCGCGCCCATTGCAACCAACGCGGAAGGAATCTTGCGGCACACCATCTATTATCCGTACGCGTGGGCGTTGAAGTACGCGCGTGGGCTTGTGTTGAGCGTCGAACCGGAAGGGCCGGGATTCGAGGTGGCGGCGCTGGGCCGCCCGGCTGACAACTTCGGGTTGCCCTTGCCCGGTTTCGGTCAGGTGGCGTGGGTCGATGTGGCAGCAACCATCGACGCCGAAAACAAAACGGCAGCACTATTCCTCTTCAACCGGGACCTCGACAAGGCGCAGGATGTTGAAGTGACGTGGCGCGATGTGACGCCGGCCGCGGTGACCGGATTTGTGACCATGACGGGACCGGATCTGAAAGCCGGAAATACGTTTGCCGATCCCAAGCGCGTGACGCCGCAGACCCTCGAGAATCCAAAGCCTGGTTCGCGGATGCTTCTCCAACTTCCGGCAAGGTCGTATTCGGTTTTATCGCTCGCCTTGTAGCCGATGATCTCTTGCAAATAGCGATTGAAAAGGATCAGCAAATGCCGGGACAACAAGCGCAGTTTCAGGAGGACATTAAGGACCAGCTCATGCAGCTGAAGCGGACGCCTCAGTCTTATGCTGGCGGATGTCGACGCTTCCCTTGAAGAAAGCGCCATCCTCAATGAGGATGCGCCCGGCATTCACGTCGCCAATCATGGATCCGTCGAAACATATGGTTACAAGCTCGGCAGCGCGAAGATTACCGTGGACCTCGCCGTGGACGACAACTTCACCGGCGGTGATGCTGGCGTCCACTTGACTGTGACGGCCCAGCGTAATCCGGTCGCCGAGCAAATTGATGCTGCCTTCGACCACACCGTCCATCAGCAGCGATCCGGAGCCTGCGATCTCGCCTTTGAGGAACAGACCCTTGCCGATGAAAGATTGGTGATTGGCCATCCCCATCGCGCACGGATCGGCTTCGATGGTCCACGGGATGTTGGTTGCAGATAATTTTGCGGATGAGGCGTCCGGACCAAGCTCGGTCGACTCTGGCTGATTTGATCTCCACATGGCGCGAAACCTTCCTCCTGCCTCGTGCACATTTCCTTTGGGCTCACGTTGCGCGCGACTCCAGTGACCTTCGCGACGAATTTACACGGAATGACCGCGACATTTTCGCAAAAAGCGATGGCGACAAAACCACAGAAGTTCAATTCAGGGAGTGGTTCCGCTTCGGGAAATGGCACAATGCCGTCACGATGCTGCTGTGAATCTGGATTCTGAGGGAATCCGCGCAAGATTGACCGCCAGGATCCCAACTGCTGGCCGGCAGATTTTCCTTTCAATTCGTTCGCCCAAAATGCTAGAAAGATTTAGCTGCGTCCCCCAACCGATTCGTACCGGATTCGTCGCGCCGAGAATGGGCCCCTTGATGGAGAAACGCCGCTCGGCGCTTAGGGAGGGCATCGGAAGACGATGAAGATATTCAGAAGCGCCGCGCAGGCGGCGTTGCTTCTGCTTTTGTGCATGGGCGCCCGGTTAGACCTGGCACAGCAGACCGTCGAGACCATTGTTGCCATCCGCCATGCAGAAAAACCCAAGGACGGGCTGGGGCAGCTCTCTTGCCAGGGCCTCAATCGCGCCTTGGCGCTCCCAACTGTATTAGTTCAGAAATTCGGAAAGCCCGACGCGATTTACGCGCCCGATCCGTCGCCCCGGATCCTCGACGGACTGCATCTATATTTCTACGTGCGCCCGCTGGTTACCATCGAGCCCACAGCCATCTCAGTCGGGCTACCGGTGAACGTGGGTGTTGGGTACGACCACATCAAGACGCTGAAAACCCAACTGACCGCCAGTTCGAATAAATCAAAGTTGATTTTCGTGGCGTGGGAGCATCATGAGCTGAATGATTTCGCCAAGGATATGCTGCGCAGTTTTGGAATGAAAGACTCCGCCGTTCCCGACTGGAAAGACGATGATTACGACCGCATCTACGTCTTTAAGCTCACCGGCAATCACGGCAAGACTACCTTGGCGTTTCAGGTGGATCAGGAAGGCCTGAATAATTCGATCAAAGATACTTGTCCGTAGCGAAAGGACCCGGATCTGCAGCCATTTTCAATTTAGGTCAGCCGATTCGCCTGGCGGTGACAACGGGTTGCAATTACTGATCTCCCGTTCCATTCTTTTTGTTCAACGCATCTTGAATCAAGGCGGCGCACGCTTTACAATCTTGCTGCGCATCTCTTTTCAGAGCGGTGTCGCCGTTGTTCGCGACTGCGCCGGCGTCGGCGCCTCGATCGAGCCAGAATTGCACCAGTTCCACGCGGCCCGATTCGGCCGCATCGGCCAGGCAGCGGTTCATCACCGGGGCCGGGACCTGCTTGACGTCCTGAAGCATATCTTTCACCAGAGCAAGATTGCCCACTCTGCCGGCCTCGCACAGCGGAGGCCCGGCCTTGTCAAAGGCTGCAACCACCGGCGCCTTGGCACGGAGAAACGCCGCAATCAGATCGGTGTTGTTGCGTTGGATGGCGGCGCGGAAGAGTGCGGAATTCTCCGCCGTGGAAGCGGCAAAATTCCAATGCTCACTGCTCAGCGAAGCCACGGTCCCCTCATTGCCTTTCACCCAGCGCTCCGTTCCGGCTGTGTTATCGATGGCATCCTCGAGTTGCTTCACGGCCAGCGGCAGTCCTTCGTCGAAGCCGGCATAATCGATGACGGTCCGGGTTTGGCCGTTGATCTTCAAGGTCAGTTGTTGCGTTTGCTTGCCAGTCCAATTGCCCTTGTATTCAGGCAACGCGGAGAGGAAATCGGCGGAACGGAATCGCGCCAGCAAATCGGTTACCGCGTACCCCGAGACACGCGCCGAATGATGGCCGGGGACCGCGACCAACTCCCGGCCGTCAAATTGAACCAAGCCCGCGCCGGACACGCTCACTGTGTAGGAAGGACACGAGCCGAAGCATCCGTTCCTTTCAAGCTCGAACTCCAGGCTGCCCCTGTCGACTCTTGCCGGGAAGGGAACCGATGGCCCCCGCCGCTCCGGCGGGTAGATGTTGACCCAATCTACGATCCGCACTTTGGATGGCACGCCATCAATCAGCCAGGGCTTATAGACGCGGTCACGCAGAATCTGCTCTGCATCCCGCAAGTGCGGCGCACAGTAGGGGTCGACCTCTTCTGGTTCGAGCGACTGCACAAAGCCATCGGCCGTGACAACCACTTCAAAACTACACTGGCTTGTGCGGTGCGCGAACCCAAAGCTGTCCTGCTGGAGCTCCGCCATTTCCTGCTGGTTGCGGCGCAGAGCTTCTTCAGGACCCACGCGGTGCTCCTGAACGCGGGGATTTGTCACCTCGGCGACACCTCCGGCCGCCTGCTGCGCTCTGGCCAGACTGGAGAGCAATACGAGGGTGAAGAAGACCGGCTTCATCCTGACTACATCCGAGGGGAATTCGGAGCTCAATCTAATTAGACAATACCGGTCAACAATGTCAATCGGTAGACTTCGGAGCTACAGGGAGATTACCACTTTATCTACCCGCAGACTCACCTCAGCCTGTGGAAACGCCTATAAATCCGCAAAGGAGATCAGCTCAACCGACGGAAATTCCTTTACCACGGGCAGGGCAGAGCGCTCGACGTCGCGTGAGGCGCGGAGACGCGTGCGCACGCGCGCCAGGTCGGCGTCGTTGTAGCCCGGGTGCGTCACCAGTTCCCAGGTGCCTGCGGGAAGTTCATTGAGCAGAGAGCGCAGGGTTGGGGCGTAGAGCGAACCCGTAGCGGCGATGGCGATGGTGCCGCCGGTGGTAACGAATCCTTCCTGGGCGATGATGCGCCGGCA